>JBLMVP010000001.1:0-10073 GCA_050256755.1 Sphingobacteriales bacterium
AGGCGCCGGAAAAAGATTGCTGGTTGGTGAAAGTTTATTTATGACAGCTTTTACCAATGTTGGCCAGGGAAAGAAAAAAGTAAGTTTTGCAGCACCATATACCGGAAAAATTATTGCTATGGATTTGCAACAGCATGGAGGAAGAGTTATTGCGCAAAAAGATGCTTTCCTGTGTGCCGCAAAAGGGGTGAGTATTGGAATTGAATTTCAAAGAAGATTGGGTACCGGTATATTTGGTGGTGAAGGATTTATTATGGAAAAGATTGAAGGAGATGGAATGGCCTTTATGCATGCCGGTGGTTATGTGGTGGAGAAAACATTAGTGCCCGGTGAATTATTAAGAGTAGATACAGGATGTATTGTTGCTTATACTGGGGCAATCGATTTTGATATTGAACTTGTGCGTGGAGTACGCAACTGGATATTTGGCGGCGAAGGTTTATTCTTTGCGGTATTGCGTGGCCCGGGTAAAGTATGGTTACAATCATTGCCGATAAGCCGGTTAGCCAGTAAGATTATTTCTTACAGTCCGCAGTTGGGACATCGTAAAGAAGAGGGAAGTATATTAGGTGGTATTGGAAATTTGCTTGATGGGGATGGGTTTTAATTATACTAAGCAATAGAAGCAAGAGGTAAAAATCACTTTGCTTCTATTTCTTTTTTTAGATCACTTATTTCTTTAGCATTATTATATGCTTTTGCTAAGGCAATAACCACGAAAATTTTAACTAATATCCCTTTAATAAAATTACCCTGATCACTTATTCCAAGCAGTATATAAAGTACCAGGTAAAAAATTAATGCCGTTAAAAATGCTGTAGATGGATTTTTTTTACTCCAGAATGACAGTATAAGAAAAACAAATGCTATGGCAGCATCAATTAAAAATGCAAATATTCCAATTGTGCCGTCAATAGTAAGCAATTCGTAAACGCCCATAACAAACTGAAGTCCTGCTATTATATATAACCAAACTCTTGCATTTTTAAGTGTTTTTTCATGTTTGGTAAAATTTTCAATATCACTAAGAACAACTTCCTGAAGATTGTCTTTATCATTGCTTTCCATCTTTAAAAATTTATTTCAATGATAATTTTTTTTCATGATAGTAAGTGCCCGATCCCGGTTTTTATTCTTCCATAACCGGCAATTCAATATAGGTTGGATATTGTTTGGAAAAATAGATACGGTGTTCAGCTTTTATAAAATCGGTTTCTTTGGCTTCAAAAATATTGGGTACGTATTTCTGAGGGTTACGATCAATCAAAGGAAACCAGGTGCTTTGTACCTGAATCATTAATTTATGTCCTTTTAAAAAAGTATGATTGATTTGATGCAGGTCAATTACAAACTCTTCAGGTTTGTTTGGAGTAAGCGGTTCCGGTTTGCTAAAACTTTTTCTATATCTTCCCCTGAATACTTCCATAGCCACTGGTAATTGATAACCACTCATAGCTAAACTTTTTTTATCATAATCAGGATAAACATCAATCAACTTTACAACCCAGTCTGCATCTGTTGCAGAAGTGCTGGCAAAAAGATGGGCAGTAATTTTTCCTGTTACCGTTAAGTCATCTGTTAATACATCGGTTTTAAAATTAACAACGTCTGGTCTTGAAGAAATAAATCGCTGGTCTTCTACCTGCCATGGTTTCCATCTGCTGCCCGGACCATAAGTTGCTTCTATTGGCTGTGTACGATATGGAACAGGTTTATCTGGATCGCTGATAAAGCTTACAAAACCATCTTTATTTGACGGTAAAAATGAGCAAGTGTTATTGGCATTAGCAAAAAGTTTTTTTGTGGTTGCTTCTTTTGGCGGCCATTGTTTATATGTCTTCCATTGATTGCTTCCTGTTTGAAAACAATAAGCTTCTTCGAATTTTCCATCCCCTTTTCCTTTGAGCCAGTAATCAAACCATTTCTTTTGTAAATCCTGGAACCATACCGCTGTTTTGCTATCAAAACTAATTTTACCTAAACTATCTGCTTTAAATGCCGCCCATTGGCCATGGTTCCAAGGCCCGAGTACAATATGATTTTTGCTGAAAGTATCCTTCTTTTCCATATGACCATACATGAGTTGAGGGCCATTAATATCCTCCTGGTCGTAATAACCGCCTACATGCAGCTGAGGAATTTCAGGATACGGTACATAACTCAATGGAGAATTTTTTTGCCAGAACGAATCGTAATCAGGATGTTTTACAATGTTGTTCCAGGTGGGGATTTTGTTTTTAAAATATTTTTCGTTCACATTTTTTAATGAACCCAATTTTAAATACCAGTCAAACAAATCATATTGAGGAAATGGAAAATCGCTGTCGGTTGTTTTATCATATTCCACTTCATAAGTGTATTCCATACCATAACTCAAACGAAAAGCACCGTTGTGATGAAAATCGTCACTTAAAAATAAATCACCCATGCATGCCTGTTCACTCGAAGCTTTTAATGCCGGATGCGGGTTAACAGCAGCAACTAATGCCAGCCAGCCCGGGTAGGAGATACCGTGTATTCCGGCTTTGCCATTATTGTCAGGAACATTTTTAATCAGCCAGTCAATGGTGTCCCACGTATCAGTACTTTCGTCCACAGCATTTTTGCTGGTTTGATGTAATAGTGGCGTATGAATTTCCATATAGCCCTCACTCTTGTATTTGCCCCGTATATCCTGGTAAACAAATATGTATCCTTCTGCAGCCATATTTCCTATATAGGGAACTATAAGGGGATTATAATCATCCGGTACATCAGCTCCATATGGAGTCCGTTTGATAAGAATAGGCAATTTTTCTAATGGATTTAGAGGGGCAATGATTACAGTGAATAATTTTACTCCATCACGCATAGGAATCATGGTACGGGTGATGGTGTAAGTATTAACCTGTGTTTTTGCGATAACTGCACTTATGAGAAATAAAAAGATAACAGCAATTTTCTTTTTCATGAAGGGATTTATTTATAGCTTGAAGATAAGGGTTTACAATTGTCAATATTCATACAACCGTCAACAATAATAAATAAAAAAAACGCCCCGGATACCAGGGCGTTTTTTTTAAAGAAAAAATGATTATAGTTTAATCAATTTCATGCTAACACTTTCTGTCCCCTGAAACAAATGAATTAAATACACACCTTTTTGATATTGCTGACCCAAACTGATTGTTTGCCCGGGTTTAAGGTTTGTCCTTTGTTCAATCAATCTGCCTGACAAATCAGTAACCATAAGCGTTACCGGCGTTTGGTTATTGCCGGATACTGTGCTGATGATAAAATGCGATACAGAAGGATTAGGTAATACCCATGCATTCAGTTTTAACGGGCTGACTTCCTCAGTCATATTTCTTTGTGTAGTATTAATTGCAACTGCAATTGAACAACTGCCCAGCATATCACCATGTGATAAATGCCCGGCAACATCTCCCTGCGCTACAATTGAGGTGAAATTTTTATGACAGATGATTACTTTATCAAGATTTTTGCCCCCTCTTATATCAATCACCCGGATAGTTTTACTAAATGTTGCTGTACATCCATATATATCTGTTACAGTAACAGTATAAGCAGTTGCAGTAAGCGGACTAACGGTTATTGTAGCTGTTACAGCCCCTGTTGACCATAAATAAGTATAACCTGGTGTGCCACCTGTTGCCTGTGCTGATATGGTAATAGATGAAGCCGGGATATAACCGATATAAACGGTATTGACCAATGTGCCAGAAGGCAGCGCAAAAGCATCAGGTACAGCAACACTTAATTGGTTATTTACCTGTACTGTTGTTTCACATGTACTGGTGTTACCACTTTCGTCGCTTACTGTCCAGGTTATTTTACCAGTTCCGGTATTAAATGTACCACTGGCATTATTCCCATTTCCATTCCTGTTAGTTGCTCCTGTTATACTATAGCTGTAAGTTACCATACCACAGTTATCCGTTGCTGTAATTACCGGAATCGCATAATTACCGGATGCCTGATAACATAATACCGGTACAAAAGGACACGAATTGATAATTGGGTTTTCCTGATCTTTAATAGTGATTGTTTGTGTTGCACTTGCACTGTTGCCAGCGCCATCTGTGGCTGTCCATATAATAACATGCTCCCCTTTGCTCAATACTGCTCCTGCTAAAGTGGAAGTATTGGTATAATCATTTACAAGTGTTACGCCTGTACAATTATCTGCTGCAGAAGGATCGAATGACACATCTGTTACCCTATAGCTGCAGGTCCCTGCAGCTGTATTTTTTGTTTGATCAGCAGTATTGCTGATAGTGGGGCTTTCTCCATCAGTAACGGTGACTTTAAATGAACAAGTTTCTCCTGTGCTGGCAGTAACAGTAACTGTTGTTACACCAACCGGGAAAAAAGAACCTGATGCGGGAGCAGCTGTTACTGTACCACAACTCATGGTTGAAGCCACATCAAAATTTACAATAGTCCCGCATTGTTTTTCTGTGGCTACAGTTGTAATATCAGCCGGGCAGGTTAGTTTGCAGAACTGGTAACGGGTAAATGCCGGGTAATGGTCTGACGTAGTGCTTCCGTAGTTATTAATCAGGGTGGCTACATCTGTAAGAATATTAGCAGACGCAGGCATGTAATATGGACTTATTTCGTTGCTTAGCAATACATGGTCTATTATATCATTAAAACTAACCGTTGATTTTTTACCAGCCAAACTCAATGCCAGTGTGGGAGAGGAATAAGTAGTTACCGTATCACTTGTAAAAGCGATATAAGAAGTGATTTTTGGATTGATGCCATCTGTAATGGTAGAATCCAGGTCATCATTAATATCACCAAGAATAATGATGTTATCATCCGGATACAAATTGTTTAAAGTGTATTTCAATGTATCTGAACCGGCTTTTCTTCTTGCATAAGAGGTTACGGTTGGAGACGTATTGGCTTTTGCATGTAATAAAACAAAGCTGGTTTTCCTGGTGATGCCGTTTAAGGTTATATCAGCAGTAAGCATAAACGGATACCGGCCACTTGAAAAATAATTATAAGCCGGGTTAGATAAATCGGCAGCAGTATTTACCCCGTCGGTTACTAACGCTTTAGTGCTGATATTGGAGAACAGGGCTGTTTTATAAACAAATGCTTCTTTTTGTGCTTCATTAATACTGCCGGCGCCTGATTCAAAAGGATTGGTATGCGAACCATAATTGCAAATAACATAGCTGTAGCCAGGCATATGGCTTACAATCCTTGCCAACCTGGATTCATCCACAACTTCTACCAAACCATAAATATCAACGTTAGCATTTTTCAATACTGTTTCTGCATTTTGTTCCTGCAAATCATTATTGGTTGGGCCCAGACTGGTACTTCCAAACCATTCCATATTCCAGTTCACTACTTCTAATGTCGTTTCCGGATCAATACTTGTTCCCTTAAGGTTAACTGTTCCGTTTAATGATCCTGTAGTTACGGTAACTAAGCCGGTATAATTTTGATCGTTTACTGATGGGGCAAATCTTACATATACATTTTCTGTTACATTATTAGCTTCACTTTGTAAAAATAATATTGATGTTGTAAAGTTTACCCCATCTTTTGATAACAGGAAGGCGCCGGTTGAAGATACAGTTACCTCATCCGTAAGATCGTTACCAATAAAAGTAAATGTTTTATCAGTTGTGGTTCCACCAGCGGCATAAGGGAACTGGATATCTGCAGTTCCGATGGTTATGTCCGGGGGTGGTGGTACAGGAGAATTTTCCACAGCAATATCATCTACTGTCCATCTTGCACCATCATCATCTGAGGAAGTGTAAACAAAGGCAAAATGTACATTCGGTTGTTTATAAGCAGATAGATTGATGTTAGAAGACAAGGTCCATTTATTGGTTGTCTGTGCCGGGAATTTTCCATTAACATCTGTCCATGTGGCAGCAGAAGGGTCACCACCGGTATAATCCGTGGACACTTTTAATTGCAGGGGTAACCCGTTAAATGCAGTACGGCTCCAGAAAGATAATAATGGGTAAGTAGTATTGGTTAAATTAAGGGAAGGTGAAATTAGCCAGTCAACATTGGGAACATTAGTGCCGCCTGTAAATCCATTCATTTGTACCCCGTTTGCTAAAGAAGCAATACCGGTTGCATCAGCAGGATCATGTCCAAATGCAGTGCATCCCCAAACAGCGGCACCTGTTTCACTAAACTGGCTGAACCCATCACTGAGTGATGGTGAACAGGTTTGAAAATCTGACAGGAAGAAATTGTTGTTGGTTGTAAATGTCCAGGTGCTGTTGCCGGTAATACCAGTAAAGCTATTACCTGACTGATCCCGAAAGGCGTCATTATCCATTTCAAAATAATAACCTGTATTGGCATCTAATCCTGATACAGCAAAAGAAACTTTTGTTGCGGCAACAGATATGGCAGGACTGTTTACATCAAATACCTGTACTATACTGTTATCAGCTGTTTTCTTAAGCGTTATGTTACCGCTTCCTTTTATAACCGTTTCATCAAATGTAATGGCAGCAGTAAAATTAGCAGCTGCATTGTTGTTTCCATTGGCAGGCGATAATGCAGTAATTACCGGCGGAAAAGGATCAGTTGGATTGGCTTCTATAGTAAAATCATCAATACCCAATCCATCATCAGCGCCGCTGGCATTTAAATCTGTCCATCTTAAAAAGAAAGTGGCTCCTGCTGGTATGGATAACCCTGCAATACTGTAAGTAATTAAAGTACGGTTGGGAGAAATATTGCCATCCAATGCCCCAAGGGTACCGGCATGTACGGGAGCTATAAAATCAAGCTGGTCAACATCATTCCAGGTTCCGCCTGTTAAGTTGGCAGCATCAGTGCTGTATTGAAAATCTAATTTATCCTGCCGGGCTGTAGCTCCTAACCGCCATTGTTCACCGGTAAAAGTGATTTTTAAAGCAGTGATCAATGTGCCTGAATTATTGGTGATTGCTGCACCAATAGTTGGGATAACCCCTCCCGACTGTAAGCCGCCAAAAGCCCTGTCAGTATTTGTACCGGTACCAAAACTATAAGTATCACCACTATTTCCTGATCCGGAACCTGCTGTATAAGTAGTATTACCACTGGTGCCGGATTCACTAAATGCCCAGCCTTGTGGTAATGTGAATAAACTGCCTGTACCGGTATTTACCAGGGTATTAAAATCCTGTGTATAGGAGTTAACCAATGGTACAGGGCTTATATCATCGCTCGTAAGATTAATGGACGCCGCAGCGGCAGCAATAGTAAATGGAGAAGTGGCTGTGGTTAATGCAATGCTGATTGTTTCTACCGCTTCGCTAAGGTTATCATCAATAACCGGAAGAATTATTGTTGCAGATGTATTTCCCTCAGTAATTATAATACTTCCACCCTGCGAATCTGTATAATCGGTATTTACAGTGGCAGTGCCTCCTAAAGTATACGTCACTGTTACGCCTCCGGCAGGGGCCGGTGAGCTAAGATTAATTATAAATGTACCGTTAGTAGCAGGCTCGGCTGCATTTGCACCAGCTGCAACTGAAACGGTTGTTGCAGTAGTACCACAAATATTTAATGGTGAACTGGTGTTTCTTGGGTTAACTGTCCCTGTACTGAAATCAGTTGAATTATTATTGTCATCAGTACAGCCATTAGATACTCTTAAAATAGAAACGGTAGCAGAAGGTGCAGGCGCTGCCGTTCCTTCCGCACAATTGGTACCTGTACCAAAAGCAACAAAATCAATCACAGAACTAAAAAATGGGCAGCCACTCCCCGTTAAAGCAGCAGTGCTGTTAACTAAGGCAACTTTTCCGGCAGAAGCACCCATTGCTATAGTGCCGGCAGCATCAGGAACGGGTAGGTTTGTAGTGCCACCGGTTCCAGCCGCCTCCTGAATTAAATAATATTGACCGGGAGCAATTGAACCTGTAAGATTAGTTACCGTCCAGGAAGTACCACCTGCAGATGAGTATTGAACGGACCATCCGGCTAAGCTCTGAGTGGTATTACCCCTGTTAAAAATTTCAATAAAATCATTCCTGTAGGTTGCGCCTGTGTTACCACCACCACCATAAACCTGGCTGATAACAACCTGTGAAATGGCGGCCTTGCCAAGTACAAATAAAAAGAAGACACTAAGGAGAAGTTTTGGGAAATTCTTTCTCATAATAAGTTTTGTTTTAAAAAAATAATGACAGGATGATGAAGTGGGCGGCGCAGTTTAGGGCACCCTGTTTTTTAAAGGATAGATTTAAGGCCCGGCAATCTAATGAAAAAAAGCAAACGGTAATTAATTTTTGTACTTAGTAAATGTACTGTTGATGATTTAGCAAGAATAAAATAACTAAATAATAATATGGAATCATTACCTGAGTAAAACCATAACAAGTGAAAAGCAGGTTATTAAAAACCTTATTTGTCACTTATTTTACCCGGGTTTAAAAAAATCCAGGAAGAATTTGGCCGTCCACATTTTATTATCGTATATTTGCGATATAGAATTATAAAGACGGCAGTTCCGTCTTTTTTAATAACCATAATTATCGTAAAAAGGCAATTAATGAATTCAAAAGAACATTGGGAAAAAGTATACAGCACAAAATCTTCTGGTGAAGTAAGCTGGTACCAACAGGAGCCAAAAACTTCATTGGCTTTTTTTAAAGAATTAGCTATCCCAAAAGATGCGGCTATTATTGATGTGGGTGGGGGAGACAGTAATCTTGTTGATTATTTGCTCAATAAAGGATACGGGAATATTACTGTATTAGATGTTTCTGAAAAGGCATTGGAAAAAACAAAGAACCGTCTTGGTGAAAAAGCCGGTTTGGTAAACTGGGTTATTGCTGATGTCAATTCTTTTGAATCGGCCAGTAAGTTTGATGTTTGGCACGACAGGGCGTTACTGCATTTTCTTAATGACGAAGCAGCGCAGAAAAAGTATCTTGAAATTGCCAATAAGCATCTTAATCATAATGCGAAAATTATAATAGGCACTTTTTCAGATGAAGGCCCTGAAAAGTGCAGTGGTCTGCCTGTTAAACGGTATAATGAAAACAGTCTTTCCAATTTGGTAAAGAACTATTTTAAAAAAATTAAGTGCATCACAACTGATCATATAACTCCCTTCAATACTATTCAGCATTTTTTATTCTGCAGCTTTTTAAAAACATCATAATATGGCTATTCACAAAAGAGAAGAATTTACACAAAAAGAACAGGACCTGGCTGCATTTGCCAAAGCTATGAGTCACCCGGCCCGTATAGCTATTTTAAAAGTACTGGCCCAGCACAATGAATGTATTTGCGGTGAGATTGTGGATGTATTGCCGCTGGCACAATCTACCGTATCACAACATTTAAAGGAATTAAAGAATGCAGGTTTAATTGACGGCAGTATTGATGGCCCAAGAAGCTGTTATTGCATCAACTGGAAAGCATTTGAAAAGTTTAATAATGAATTCAACGGTCTTTTTGCACAGCTGAAACTTAAAAACGAAAAAGCCTGTTGTTAAATCCATGGAATGGATAATTATAAATTAATATTTTAAAAAAAGTATAGTCATGAATAACGAAACACAATTAAAAGAACTGGTAAAAGAAAAATACGGAGCTATTGCCCGTCAGCAAAAAGAACAAAATCTCAGTTCCTGCTGCGGCGCTACATCCTCCTGCTGTGGGGATGATGTATATACTATTATGGCCGATGATTACACAAAATTAGAAGGTTATAACCCTGATGCTGATTTAGGATTAGGTTGCGGGCTACCTACGGAGTTTGCACAAATTAAAGAAGGAGATACCGTAATTGATTTGGGAAGTGGTGCAGGTAATGATGCATTTATTGCGAGAAGGATTACTGGTGAAAAAGGCAAGGTACTCGGGATTGATTTTACTGAAGCAATGATTAATAAAGCAAGGGCGAATGCTGAAAAAGCCGGGTTCAATAATGTAGCATTCAGACAGGGTGATATTGAAGATATGCCCGTTACCAGTAACTATGCTGATGTAATTGTAAGTAATTGTGTGCTGAATCTTGTTCCCAACAAACATAAAGTGATTAGTGAAATTTACCGGGTATTAAAACCGGGGGCACA
>JBLMVP010000002.1:0-6135 GCA_050256755.1 Sphingobacteriales bacterium
ATTTTTTGAAATAGAGAGATGTATTCAGACGGCTGCTTTTACCCGTTGATATACCTCCTTTATATATTAATCCGCGGAGCAGTAACGAATCTTTATCCATATTTTTTTATCGCCGCAACTACTATAGATTATGTCAGCGCATTAACCAACAGCACTGTGGTGTTTATTGTTTTTTTACTGCTCTTTCTATTGTTTATTGGAATAGTCCGGTTGCTGAAAACTAAAACAGCGTAATTATTCCACTACAAAGCGATAACCAATTCCTTTAATTGTTATAATTTCCAGTGAAGGGTCACTCTTTAAATAACCACGGAGTTTGGTTATATATACATCCAGGTTTCGTGAATTGAAAAAATTATCATTGCCCCAGAGCAAATTCAATATATCACGGCGGTCAATAATTTTGTCTTTGTTTTCATACAACAGTTTCAGCAATTCACTTTCACGGAAAGAAAGTTTGCGTTCATCACCATTATTTTTTAGTGTCTGTCTGCTGAGATGAAACGTATACTTTCCAATCTTTACTTCGTCTTTTTTATCCTCTGTTGATCTTTCACCGTTTTTATACCGCAATACATTTTCAATCCGTACAATTAATTCTTCCATGCTAAATGGTTTGCGGATATAATCGTTTCCTCCCAGTTGAAACCCTTTTACCAAATCCTGCGTTTGTGTTTTAGCAGTAAGAAATAAAATAGGAATTTGATTGTCTACACCTCTTATTTCTTCCGCAATAGTAAAACCATCTTTATTGGGCAGCATTACATCCAGCACACATACATCGGGGCGATTGGTTCTAAATAATGACAACACTTTATCACCATCCGTTTCCATCAATACTTCATAACCTCTCGTTTCCAGGCTTTCTTTTACAATCTTGCCAAGGAACAATTCATCTTCTACATACAATACTTTAACTGTTGCCATATTCTTTTGGTAATTGAATGGTAAATAGCGTTCCTTTTCCTTCTTCGCTTTGCACATTAATCGTTCCATGATGTTGCTGTATAATATGAGCAACATAACTCAGCCCCAACCCATATCCTTTTACATTATGCCTGTCACCACTCGGCACCCGGAAAAATTTGTCGAATATTTTTTCTTTATAGGCGGCAGAAATACCAACTCCATTATCCTGTACGCTTATAATGAAAGCATTTTCTTTTGTTATAATGCGGATATCTATCCTTGGTTCAGCTTTACTGTATTTTAATGCATTATCCAGTAAATTATAAATCACACTCAATATATGTAAGCGGTCAGCCATGATATTGAAATCATTTCCTTCCGTGATAAGATTAATAGTAGCATGATGTTTTTCAAATTGTATCCGCATAGAACTCATTACTTCTTCTACCAATTGCTTAATATTAAACCACTCCTGTTTTAATTCCACCTGTTGCTTTTCAAACATGGAGAGTTTTAAAACTTTATCAACCAGTAAACCCAGACGCTGAAGTTCGTTATTGGCTATTTCCAAATATTCCTGTGTACGCTGCGGATTTTGCAGCGCATCAAAATTTTTCATCGCCTCAATAGCCACACTCACCGTACTGATAGGTGTTTTTAATTCATGAGTAATATTACCGATGAATTCGTTTTTTATTTCTGTTAAACGTCGCTGACGATTGAGGTTTCGGTATAAAACAAAAAAGGAAATGAGTGTAATCCCAATAAGAAATACTGAAAATAACAGGGGTGATAATATTTTCATAAACAAATAGGGAATTGTATTTTCTAATTGCAATTGGTAAGTTACCGGGTGAGCAAACCCAACTGTTACTACATCCATTTTATCAATCCCCCTTTCAGGATCGGGTATGGGAATCATATTATCAGCAGGTGCAAGTGTTGTATCGGATCTTTTTACAACAAACGGAACATTTAGTTTTTCGCTGGTAAAAGATTTTTTCACTGCATTCGAAATATCAGCCATTTTTAAAGAATCCTGCAAGGAGTCAATACCATACAGCACCTGTAAAATTTTATCTTTACCGAAAGATCCACTGGTTTCGCCTTCTTTTATAGAATCCCGCTGGTAGACAAAAGAAGAATTCTTCCCTGGAGTAGATTGATTTACGGAAACAATCATTTTTGTTTTTGCTTCAGGATTCTTTTTAGTTGAATCTTTAATATGTTCACGAAGAACATTGGTGATGCCAATAATCTGTTCTTTAGGTGTATTGTTCACATAAAGCGGATTGCCTTCATTGTTTTTAAATACAACCTCTACTTCTGCGTTTCCATTTTTTCCAGGCAAACCAAGGTTTAATTTTTTCGCCTGCAATTCAAATATTGTGGTTCGGAAAATAATTCCTGCCTTGCTTTTCAGTAATCTATCTTCCCGCTCATAATTATTTTTTATCCAGTACACCTGGAAACCAACGATGATAATAATCGTTGCTATCATTAAAAGAGGGTCTGCAATTACTTTTTTCATAACAAATAACAAAACAAATGTAAACTTTTCCTGTATTGGGCTTTAGCGCCATTAACCTTAATTAACCTTAATGAAACAATGGTTAACCTCAATAGCTGCGTCGGCATAATAGATTTGTGTTATAAAAAAAGGAGAAATGAAAAGAATTTTTGCTTTATTAATTGCCAGCACAATTTTTCAATGGGCTGCGGCACAGGTAAAAGAAGGTAAAATAGTATTTGAAGAAAAAATTGATGTGCACCGTCGTATACCAAAAGAAAATGAACAAATGCGGGCCATGTTACCACAGTTCCGGACCAATAAATTTGAATTGCTGTTTGCAGACAATAAATCCCTGTATCAAAAAATAGAGGAGGAAACAGATTTAAGTGAACAGCCACAGGGAGGAGTGGTGATGCGTTTTGGCGGCGCTGATAATATTCTTTATAAGGATTTTATTAAACAACAATCTATTGAGAAAAGAGATTTGATGGAAAAAGAATTTATTGTGGAAGACAGTATAAAAAACATCAACTGGAAATTAGTGGATGGTGAAACAAAAACCATTTTAGGGCATGTATGTAAAAAAGCAACCGGCAAGTCAGAAAGAGGGTTAGACTTGATTGCCTGGTATTCAGAAGATATAGCCATATCATCAGGTCCCGCACAGTTTAGTGGTTTACCGGGATTAATTTTAGGACTGGATGTAAATGAAGGAGAGTTTGTTTATACTGCATTAGAAATAGGTGCTGTAAAAAAAGCAGAAATTAAAGCTCCAACAAAAGGAAAAAAAGTTACTCCGGTAGAGTTTGCAAAAATCAGGAAGGAATTACTGGGCGATGGTAACGGACCGGTACGAATGTTTACCAATTAATTATTTTTTATAGTTTTCTCATGTATAAACTATAAACCCCGGCTTAATGCCGGGGTTTTATTTTTAAAATAAAAAATACCAGGGGTTGATAAAAACTTTAATAAAATTATCGTTATAAAAATATTTATTTATGCAATGTAATTGTTCCCATATCAGTTACTATACCAGTAGTAACAGCAACCGGGGTAATAGTAGAATCCTGGTAGCCATTACCCGCATCAAAAGAAACAGAATAGGATCCCTGAGGAATTCCTTTTAACATAAAAGATCCTGTAACTTGATCCGGTATAGCACTACCAAGTGTATCCGCACCATTCAGTGCATAAATCCAGGATTGAGTATCAAATGGATTTACTACTCCTTTAATAGCGCCACTTAATGCTTCTGTGTAAGTGCGTATAACTGGTTTAAGATTGTATTGTCCGCCGCCGGTAGTTACAATTGACCGGGCTGCATCAAAATCAATCCAGAGCTTGTATTCTATCCCTTCAATCAGGTCGGCATGTACATTAAACTTTAAACCTGACTGCATGGAAGAAGGAGTTGTGAGTGGATATTTTGTACCATCAATAACTACAGAGTTATTATTCCCAAGCACCATTCTTATTTGGGATATTTTACCGGCAGGGATTTCAACTGAAGCTATCACGGTATCCAATGCATTGCGAAAATCGAGTAAGTTATAAATACCCGGACTTTTCAAAGCAATTTCCTGCCAGCCATTATCGGGATCAGAAGAAGTATTAATCAGAACTTTTTGAAGATCGATATTTACTTCACTGTAATTAGCAGGATCATCAGTTAAGTACAAAGTAAGTCTGGAACTGCTATTATTTTTTTTACAGGCTTCCATAAAGACAAAAAACGATAATAATACCAGGGTAACAGATAGTAGCTTTTTCATTATAAAAGATTTTGCAATAGATTTTCCAATATTGTGCCAAAGTAATGAAAAGTGGAAATGTTTTATCGCAGTTACCCTTATTGCGGATTTTTCATGTTGCTTAAAGGAGAATTACTAAGCCTTATTGACCAGCTGCATCAGGTGGATATACGATTATCCTTTTTTAATGACTTTCACCAATGCTCCTCAGTGTTGGTCGTTTATTCAATAAACCTATAACAACAATTCATTCTATCTTTGCATCATGGCAGAAGATTTATCAATAACAATAGGAACAAAAGAAGAGCAATATCAATCTATCATCCCGCAGATAAAAGCATTGCTGGAAGGAGAACCGGATTTGGTGGCCAATCTTGCCAATACAGTGGCTGCATTAAAAGAACAGTTTGGGTGGTTCTGGGTAGGGTTTTATTTAGTAAAGAACGATGAATTGGTATTAGCGCCTTTCCAGGGACCGGTTGCATGTACACGTATAAGCAAAGGCCGTGGAGTATGTGGTACCAGCTGGGCAAAAGCGGAAACATTAATAGTTCCGGATGTAGAAAAATTTCCCGGTCATATTGCCTGCAGCAGCTTATCTAAATCAGAAATTGTTATTCCAGTTATCCGCAATAATGAAGTTATGGCTGTATTGGATGTTGACAGTGACAGATACGATAGTTTTGACGAAATGGATAAAGTTTATTTAGAAAAGATTGTGAATTTAATTTCGTTTTAATTCATTCTTATATTAATCTGCGGACCTCCATTACCGGCTTTATTTAAACTATAGGTAAAGCTCAGCATATAAAAGCGATTGAGCACTGTATACCTTGCATCTTCTATAAAATTCAGGTTAGCGTTACGGCTGATGCCGATATTCTGGTTTAGCAAATCATATACACTCAGTTTTAATGTCCCTCTTTTATATTTAAACATTCCTTTGGTGATAGATGCATTCCATAAAGCAATATGGCGGTTAAATCCCTGGCTGCGTCCTGTATTACTGGTATAAGTTAATTCATTATTGATAGCGATATTCCATAGCAGGTTAATATTAGCTTCCAGTTCATAGGTATTTCGCCAGTAATTATCGTTAAATGCTTTTTCCAATGAATACTTTATTTCATTATAGCTGAAACGGGCACTGGCAGCTATATCAACTTTTTCTTTAAAGGTATAAGTAACAGATGTTCTTGGATTGATAGCGATGTTTTTAATATTGTTTTTAGCACCGTTAAGAAAATTATAGCTGTTGTATAAAATGGTATTCGTGCCAAAACTAAACCTTGTATGAATCTTCTTTAGCGGGAAACCCATATCAAACCCTCCAAATAAATTATAAACTCCATTAACATTTTTATAGGAAGTAATTCTTGCCCCATACTGGTCCAGTACATCTGAATTTACAATAGCGTTTTGTGTGGTACTGAAATTAACGTAGGCAAAAAAGTTTCGTTGTGCCAATGGGCTTGCAGCAAAATAATTTAGGTTGACATTTTGCTGGAAGTGTTGTTTCAGGTTGGGATTTCCTTCCCTGATATTTAGGGGGTCATTTATATCCTGAACCGGCTGCAACTGTGCAGTAGTTGGTTGCTGTGTTGAGGTGCTATATTCCAGTTGCAGGTTTTTTGTTCTACTGAAACTATAAGTAAGATTCCCTGATGGCAGGACATTGGTAAAATTTTGTTTTATAGTGCTGTTATTGTCCTTCTGGTTACTCAGCAGTGAAGCATATTGTATCGTTGCCCCAATGCCATAAGTAATTTTCTTTTGCTGAGAACGGAAGTTTAATCCTCCACCTGTATAGGTATATTCACTACGGAAAGCATTACTGAGATCGTCATTTAAAATATCGTATTTGCCATTTTGACCATTGATATCGTAGGTTTTCTTGTTGAGATCTCCATTGTTTTTATTATAAAATCCATTGAATTCAATTAGGCTTCTTTTTGATAA
>JBLMVP010000003.1:0-11984 GCA_050256755.1 Sphingobacteriales bacterium
TAAAAACACCCGATAAGTCTGTCGTTTACTTTTATACCAATGACAATGTGTTGGTGTATAAAGAAAAAATGAATGGAGTTGTATTAAACCTGAAGAAAAGAAAAACAAAAATGCAGTTAAAACAGGTGCTGGAACAATCTGTTTACGCCTACGAACAAAAACATCATTCTTCTGAAAATGAAATGTGGGTAGCCAATACCATTAAGCAATAATCACGGGGGCTTAATAAGCCGCTTGTTTTACACCCTCTTTAATAAGAGGGTTTTTTATTCAATAATCCTGAGCTTCGCATAATTCAGCATAATCTTTTTCTCTCCGTTCATTTCAAACTTTACAGTGGCAATAGGATTATGTGCGGCGCCTTCCATTTTTATCACTTCACCAAAACCAAATTTTTGGTGTTCCACTTTCTGCCCTTCCTGCAGGTTACTGGTATCGCTGGCCACAAAATCAGCAGCGGGAGTATGTTCTACTACCTTTGCCGGCATACCTTTGGGAGGTAAATAAGTTGGAGCAGATGATTTTTTTGATGGTGGTGGTCCGTATCTTTTTTCTGCATCGTTAACAGATGAGCTTCCATTTCCCCAGCCCCTCATTCTGTCAAATGCTGAGCCACCGTTAAAAGATGAACCCTGGTTTTTTGCTCCGCCACCTGCATAACTTTTATCTACATATTGTTCCGGTATTTCTTCAATAAACCGGCTGGGTTCGTTTTGCACCAGTTGCCCGAAGCGATATCTTGTATTGGCATAAGTAACCCATAATTTTTTCTTGGCTCTTGTAATGACAACATAAAATAATCTTCTCTCTTCTTCCAGTTCTTCTCTTGTATTAATGCTCATCGCATTGGGGAAAAGCATTTCTTCCAAACCTGCTGCAAACACACAACTAAATTCCAAACCTTTAGCTGCATGTATCGTCATTAATTTAACGGTATCGTCATCCGTATCTTTTTCATCAGCATCCGTAAGTAAAGTTATTTGCTGTAAATAGCCACCGAGAGATTTATCTACTACTTCACCTTCATCATTATCCGGACTTTCAATCCATTCTTTAACAGAGTTGAGTAATTCCTGTATGTTTTCATAACGCTGTACACCTTCGGTACTCTTATCATTAAATAATTCTTTAACGAGATTGGTTTGTTTGCCCACATGCGTTGCCACCTCATAGGCATTTTTTGTATTGAGCATGCTGGCAAAACTTTTGATCATCGTTACAAACTCTTCAATTGCCTGTAAGGTTCCGGCTTTGTATCCAAACTGAGACGCTTTCTCTAATACTTCCCACATGGAAATATTGTTTTCATTGGCAGAAAGAATGGTTTTATCAACAGTTGTTTTTCCAATACCTCTCGCCGGAAAATTAATAATACGTTTTAATGACTCTTCATCTTTTGGATTAACAATGATACGGAGGTATGCCACTAAATCTTTTATTTCTTTACGCTGGTAAAAGCTGATACCGCCGTAAATTGTATAGGCAATACCCATACGGCGAAGACTTTCTTCAAATGCCCGGCTCTGTGCATTGGTGCGGTAAAGAATAGCAAAATCTTTATTGTAAAAATGATTGCGCAGTTTTTGTTCCTGTATGGTATCGGCAACAAATTTTCCTTCTTCATTATCCGTCATGGTTCTTACCAAACGGATTTTTTCTCCTTCGCTGTTTTCAGTAAATAATACTTTTTCTATCTGTCCTTTATTGTTACTGATAACTTCATTAGCAACATGCAGGATGTTTTGTGTACTGCGGTAATTCTGTTCCAGTTTTACCAGTTTTACTTCATCATAATCTTTCTGAAACTGTAATATGTTTTGTATAGTTGCCCCGCGGAAACTGTAAATACTCTGTGCATCATCACCCACCACGCAAACATTTTCGTGCATAGCGCCAAGTAGTTTGATGATTTCATATTGTGCCGGGTTGGTATCCTGGTACTCGTCAATTAAAATGTATTTAAATTTTTGCTGGTACTTACTTAATGCATCCGGAAAGGTTTTAAGGATTTCATAAAACTTCAGGAGCAAATCATCAAAATCCATCGCCCCGTTTTTATAACAGCGTTTTACATAGGCGTCGTAAATCTGTGCAATGGCGGGACGGTTGCTACGCATATCTTCTTGCTGAATATAATAATCGGTAGCATATTCAGCAGCAGTAACTAATGCATTCTTGGCAGAAGAGATACGGTTGTAAACCGTAGCTGGTTTATAATGTTTGTCGTCAAGGTTCAGTTCATTGATAACTGTTTTCACAACACTCTTGGCATCATCAGTATCATAAATAGTAAAACTGTTAGGATAACCCAATCGTGGTGCCTCCGTTCTTAATATCCTTGCAAATACAGAGTGAAATGTGCCAATGTATAAATTTCTTGCTTCACTGTTACCCAAAGTGCGTTCCACCCTTTCCTTCATTTCTTTGGCGGCTTTATTGGTAAATGTAAGGGCCAGTATATTAAAAGAATCTACTTTATGTTCCGCCATTAAATGGGTAATGCGGGTTGTGAGTACCTTGGTTTTACCGCTGCCGGCTCCGGCAATAATCATCAGCGGCCCGTCTTTATGCAGTACGGCCTCCAGTTGCCTTTCATTCAATCCACTTAAATAATCAATCATGGGTGCAAGTTACATTAAGCGAAGGGAGGAAAAAAGCTGGGAATAAGTATTTATATTCTTTAAACCTTGTACTAAAATAATGATGAAAATTATTTTCTCCAGGGTTTGTAGTCACTGCCTCAGAATCTATGCTGGCGTAGGGTTAATATTTAAAGCAGTGAGAGATGAAGACCTTGTTAAAAAAATTTCTTTTACAGAAACCTTCCCTGTTTTCTTGGCTGGTGCTGCTTTGTATACCGGCTATGCTTTATCATTTTAATTCTTACCATAAAAGCCATGTAGGAAAATGTAGAAGCCATGATGGGGGTCCTGGTAATAGTATATTTTATGCCAGTTGTAATTTTGCTGATTATTATATTATTTAATTTTTTCAGGATGCACGGATATTTTTAGACCAAAAAACAAAAAGTGCACCAGCAAACTTGTATTATTTCAAATTTTACTCCTGATAATTAAAGGAACTAGAAAAAAAGTATCAGTGCACAAAAATTCAGCTGCTAATAAAAGTCATTCCCCCGCTTGATTAATAACATCCGGTAAGAAAATCAAAAGCCCAACCTTTGGAATACAGAAAAATAATATTTTTATCTGCCCTATCGATTGCCTGCTGTATTTTACTATTCCATTATTATATAAAAGAAATTATATGTTATCACAAGCCAGCTTTTTAGGAATAGATACTGCTCCTGCCAAAGCAGAAATGGAGACATGGGTAAAGCAAATTGCTGCTTCCTGCGAAGCAAAAACTGTTCATTGGTGCGATGGCTCCAAAGAAGAATATGATGGCCTCTGCCAGTTATTGGTTAAAAAAGGAACGTTTATTCCGCTGAATCCTCAAAAGCGTCCCAATAGTTTTGCCTGTTTCAGTGATCCGAGTGATGTGGCCCGTGTGGAAGACAAAACATTTATCTGCAGCCGCAGAAAAGAAGATGCGGGTCCAACTAATAACTGGATGCATCCTGATGAAATGAAAAAGAAATTACAGAGTTTACTCAACGGTTGTATGAGCGGCCGTACTTTATACGTAATACCTTTTTGCATGGGACCGCTTGGTTCACCTTATGCAAGATATGGTGTGCAAATAACCGATTCCGAATATGTGGTAGTGAATATGCGCATCATGACACGAATGGGTGACGAAGTACTCCCCTACATAAAAAAGAAAAGCTATGTAAAATGTTTGCATACTGTTGGCGCCCCGCTGACAGGAAAACAAAAAGACAGCACCTGGCCCTGTAACCCGGATGTAAAATATATTTCTCATTTTCCTGAAGAAAGATTAATTATCTCATACGGCAGTGGTTATGGCGGTAATGCATTGATGGGTAAAAAATGTTTTGCCTTACGTATCGCTTCTGTTATGGGAAGAGAAGAAGGATGGCTGGCAGAACACATGCTCATAATGGGAGTGCAGTCTCCTGATAAAGAAAAAACCTATATCGCTGCAGCATTTCCGAGTGCCTGTGGTAAAACAAATTTTGCGATGCTTGTTCCACCAAAGAAATTTGAAGGATGGAAAGTAACTACCGTGGGTGATGATATTGCATGGATACATAAGAATGATGATGGGCATTTGTACGCTATCAACCCCGAAGCTGGTTATTTTGGTGTTGCTCCGGGAACAAATTTCAAGACCAACCCCAATGCTATGGAAAGCATAAAAGCCAATACCATCTTTACCAACGTGGCTATTACACCAGATAAAGATGTTTGGTGGGAAGGCTTAACCAAAGAAGTGCCGGAAGGATTAACGGACTGGCGTAGCCAACCATGGGATCCGGCAAGTGGTAAACCTGCTGCACATCCTAACTCAAGGTTTACAGCACCTGCTTATCAAAATCCTTCCATTGATGAAGACTGGGATAATCCAAACGGAGTAAGAATTGCCGGATTTATATTTGGCGGTCGCCGTAGCGCAGGTATTCCATTAGTATATCAATCCTTTAACTGGAACTTTGGTGTATACCTTGCAACAACCATGGGCAGTGAAACAACAGCTGCTGCTTTTGGCGAAACCGGTAAAGTACGTCGCGATCCTTTTGCGATGTTGCCTTTTATGGGTTATCATATTGGTGATTATGTAAATCACTGGATGCAGTTTGGCCGCGACTTACCCAATGCTCCCCGCATCTTTGGTGTTAACTGGTTTCGTAAAGATGAAAACGGTCAATTCCTCTGGCCGGGCTTTGGTGAAAATATCCGTGTGCTGAAATGGATTGTACAAAGAATAAGAGGTAATGCATCATCTGTAGAAAGTCCCATTGGCTGGATGCCCAGGTATGAAGATATTGACTGGGCAGGCCTTGAAAGTTTTACCAAAGAAGATTTTGCCAAAATAATGACGGTGGACCGTGAACCCGGGAAACAGGAATTATTATCACACGAAGAATTGTTTGAGCGTATGTATGATAAACTGCCTAAAGAATTTTTCTTTATGCGTGAATTGTTATTATCTGCGTTATGGCGTTCCCCCGAACACTGGGGATTACAGCCGGAAACAGCCTGAGGATTGCCTGCTATTTTTTCATGATGAAAAAACAATAACACAGGCACCGGGTAAATCCCTGTTGCCTGCCTTTTATTGTTAATGTATCTTTTGTTTAATAAGTCAATATGGATTGGTTCAGCAAATTGTTTACACAGGCATCAATAGCACAATCAATAATTGCATATGGTTTGGTAATTGCTATTGGTATATGGCTGGGCCGTTTAAAAATTGCAGGAGTTGCATTGGGGGTAACATGGATTTTATTCGCAGGACTTATTTTTTCTTACTGCGGTTTGATCATAGATAAAGGAACAGAAGATTTTTTAAAAGAGTTTGGATTGATCTTATTTGTGTACTCTATCGGCTTGCAGGTGGGCCCTGGTTTTTTTGCTTCACTAAAAAAGAATGCATTGGCAAATAACATCCTTGCTTCAGCTATTGTGCTGCTGGGTGTACTTATAACAATTTTATTATTTTATCTCAGCGGTAATCATATTTCAGTAATGGCAGGTGTAATGAGCGGCGCTGTAACTAATACGCCTGGGCTTGGCGCTGCACAGGCAGCTGTAAGTGATTCAAATATTACAGGAACAGATAAATCATTAATTACACTGGCATATGCTGTTACTTATCCATTAGGTGTGTTTGGTATTATCAGTTCTTTATTATTGCTTAAAAAAGTATTTGGCGTAAAAATAGAAAAGGAACAGGAGTTTCACCGCAGGCTGAATGTATTTAGAGCCAATCGTCCTGTTTCCATTCATTTACATTTAGAGAACAAACAATTGATTGGTCAGCCACTGCGTAAGTTGTTTGAATTACTCAAAGAACACATTGTGGTATCCCGCATGTTTCATAAAGAAGAAATTATTACACCAACACCTTCTACTATACTCGCCGAAAATGATGTATTATTAATTGTAGCTTCCAAACAACAGGTGGAACAATTAAAATTGCTGGTTGGTCCTGCAAGTGAGATAGATTTAAGAACGGCACCGCAAAATCAATTACAGGTAGCCAATATTGTGGTTACCCGTTCTGCTGTTACACATAAACGGTTAGGCGATGTACCCGAACTGCACCAGCATGATTTTACTTTAACAAGATTAAGCCGTGCCGGTATTGAAATGGTACCGCATGGTGATATTTTTTTACAATTGGGAGATACTGTAAAGGCAGTAGGAACAAAAGAAGGATTGAAATGGGTAACAAAAGCACTGGGTAATTCATTAAAAAAATTGGAAGTACCTGATTTAGCTCCTGTCTTTTTTGGTATTGTACTGGGAGTTATTTTAGGAAGTGTTCCATTTCATTTTCCTAATATGCCGGTAGCAGTAAAAATTGGTATGGCAGGCGGACCATTAATTGCTGCTTTAATATTAAGCCGCTTTGGAAATTTATTATACCTCAATAATTATACTACTAACAGTGCTAACCTAATGATGCGTGAACTCGGCATCAGTTTATTTTTGGCAAGTGTGGGATTAAGCAGCGGAAAAAATTTATCCATTGCATTTGCTGACGGACGTGGCTGGGTATGGATAGCCATGGGAATAGCCATCACCATTATTCCGTTAGTGCTTATTGGTATTATTGCACGAAAATATTTTCGCAAAACATTTTTTGAAATATGTGGTTTGCTCGCCGGGGCTTCTACTGATCCTCCTGCATTGGCATTTGCCACCAGGCTTGCCGGAAGTGATATTCCTTCCGTTACCTATGCTACAGTTTACCCGCTTACAATGATACTGCGTATTGTAGCAGCCCAGTTATTAATCCTACTGCTGGCTTAATAAATTTCAATCAGTATTGTTTAGCAGTCATTAAAAATTATTTATCCTTTTCTTTTTTGACACAAATCACCGCTAACGGTGAGGGATGTCAATATATTAACAGAACGACAATACTATTTTTGTCAAAAGTTTTTCATGAAGCACCTGATTACCCTGGGCAGATCTTTTATACTGGTAATACTGTGTTCATGCGGTCCTACTATATATAAGTCCACATTAATGGATACGGCTATTGCCAAACATAAAATAGTAGCAATCATTCCTGCCGATGTAAATATTAAATTGCGGCCAAACGAAGCCAAAAAAGCTACTCCCGAAGACATTGCCAAAAGCGAAGAGAGTACAGGCTTTGCCATACAGGATAAAATGTACAGCTGGTTTTTAAAACGAAGTGAAAAATATTCCTATACAGTAAAGTTCCAGGATGTAAGCAAAACAAACGCATTGCTGAAGGAAGCCGGAATTTCCTACATTGATTTGCGTACAAAAGATAAAACTGAACTGGCCAAACTGCTGGGCGTGGATGCCGTTATTTCTTCCCTCACCCGTTTGGATAAACCCATGAGTGAAGGTGCTTCTGTGGCGCTGGGTATATTGTTTGGTTTCTGGGGCTCTACCAATAAAGCAAATGTCACCATTAATATTCATGAAGCGGAAAAAGGAGATCTTATCTGGAAATATGATTATGAAGCTGCAGGATCTGTTGGAAGTTCTGCTGATAACCTGGTGAATGCTTTAATGCGCAACGCTTCTAAAAAGTTTCCTTATAACAGTAAGGGTGATTAAATTCTTATGTTGTTGGGTGGTTTATATAAAAGTCCGGTTGCAAAAGCCGGGCTTTTTTTATGAGTTTGTCTGTGCAGTTAATGTGACTTCAGTCACAAAATTTCAAATAATGGGTAATTAGCTTTGCTTTTGAATATAATAAGTATGGCAACAATAAAACTAAGCACACAGGATTTTAAAGAAAAAATATTTGATTATACCCGTGAAACAGAATGGAAATTTTATGGCAGCCGCCCTGCTATAGTAGATTTTTATGCAGACTGGTGCGTACCCTGCCGTATGATAGCGCCTGCCCTTGAACAGTTATCTGATGAGTATACCGGTAAAATAGATATTTATAAAGTAGATACCGAAGCAGAAACAGAACTGGCATTTGCATTTGGTATACAAAGTATTCCCAGTTTTTTATTTATACCAATGAATGAAAGTCCATCGCTTGAACCCGGAGCATTTCCCAAATTTGCATTTAAACAAATTATTGAAGAACATTTATTACCTGCTGAAACATCCTGATTTTTTTGTTATTAAAGTTGATTGGTTTTTCTTTAAAGGGAACTGTGTACTGCAGCTCCTTTTTTTATTACGGTATACACATGCTTTAATAGTTTATCCTTTAACAACCCGTAAAAAAATAAAAAATGGATAAAATTATTTAGTTCAGAAAGACAGAACTAATTTTTATACCAGTGCCGGTTGTGTAAGACATGCCTCTTCCTTTTCAGCTTCCATGGTTTTTCCTTTCTTTTTATTTTTTTGACAGGAAGCATTGCTTCGTAATTAAAAAATTTAAATTCGTGCAAATGAATTTTCTTATGAAAAAAACTCATCTGGTTATCCGGTAAATCTGCAATCTGCCGGACATGCTGTTTATTAACCTTGCCGGAATCTCCGCGGCGAAAATGATAGGAGGCATACCCCGGAAACGGGATAAGAAAATTTTTATAAAGATTCCATTTCCATCCCTGCTTTTTATAAAGAGTAAAAAAACTACTCCATAACCGGTAATAATGATTATCACCTTCTTCACAGCGGCCCATTGCAGGGTACACAAAACCTGCCGCTGCAACTACAGCTTTAATGAAGCTGGATTTTTTCATATCGTCCTGCTCCATGCTTTGGGTGGAAACGGGCATTCAAAATTATCATTACGGGCAGTCCCTTAACAATGACCAACGTCATGTAGCCATGCGAAACTGAAAACTGTGGGGTGAATAAGGAAATAATTAAGATCCTCTTTGTGTGCCGCCGGTGAGGCGGGTATTTTTAGCAGCGCCTTTGGTATTAAATTTACCCTTAGGTGCAGGAAAACTTGCTTTAGCCGCAGCGGATGCCCCTTTCTTTTTATCTTTTTTGTTTTTTCCGGTATTGAATAACGACATAATTGTTGGTTTGAGGCTGACAAGTTAGGAAAATATTTTTTTGTACCGAAAGAGTCAACCGGTATTAACAGGGAATTAAATTCCTATGGCCAGTTGGTTGCCAAGAATCTTTGCTGTTCGTTTTAAATTAATCCGCGTATTCAGTAATGCTTCAGTAATATTTAATGGTTCCTGGTTGATAGATAGCAGCATATCAAAATATTGTTGTAACAATGCCGGTATATTTAATGGAACTTTCCCCGCCAGCCCTATCACCTTTATTCCTTTTTCCTTTGCCATCTTTGCTACACCAAAAGGTCCCTTGCCCCGAAGGGTTTGTAAATCAATACTTCCTTCACCGGTAATAACAAGACTGGCTTTTTTTAATGCATCATCAAATTTGGTAAGCAGTAAAAAATGTTCAATACCATTTACTAGCTCAGCATTTAATAAAGCAGCAAGACCGGCACCCACCCCACCGGCAGCGCCTCCATGTTTTATCTGCGACATATCTTTTTTCGTTTGCTGAATCACTACATCACGCAAATGGGTTAAAGCAAGTTCTAATTGTATTACATCACTCCGGCTGGCTCCCTTCTGCGGACCAAATACACTGGCAGCTCCTTCTATTCCCAGCAAAACATTTTCCACATCACAAAGCACAATCAATTTGCAGTTCATTATTCTTTTATCCAGACCGGAAAAATCTATTCTTTCCAGGTCTGTCATTTTTTCGGGCAGGTTGATTAATTCTTTTCCATCACTGTTTAAAAAACGAATGCCCAATGCCCGTAGCATACCCGTAGCTCCATCTACCGTAGCGCTTCCACCAATACATAAGATAATTTTGTTTATTTCATTGTTTAATGCCTGCTTTACCAGTTCGCCGGTGCCGTATGAATTAGTTAGTAAAGGATTAAACTCACCTGGTTTTAATAAACGTAAACCGGATGCATTGGCCATTTCAATTACGGCTGTTTTACCATCATCAATCAATCCGAAGAAAGAAGATATTTTTCTACCCAGCGGGTCATGCACTTCAGCAGTAACAACAACTCCCTTGCAATGCTGAATAATTAATTCTGCTGTACCGTCACCACCATCGCCAACAGGAAAACATTCGCAGGTACAGATGAGGTTACTTTCCAGCAATCCATCTTTGATAGCTGTTGCAGCTTCAGCAGCATTCAAACTGTTTTTAAAAGCATTGGGTGCAATGAGTATATGCATGCAAGGTTATAATAATAGCAATGATAAAATATAAACCACCAGCAACGTCACCAGCCCCATCCAGATAGTGGCAACAGAATATACTTTCAGCATCGATCTCATTTCCAGTCCTGAAAATTTACTAATCACCCAGAAATAAGCATCATTGGCATGAGAAATCATCATCGATCCTGCACCCATCGATAATACACAAAGCAGTTTGCCTGTTTCCGTATCCAGGCCGAGTGCATGAAGTAATGGCTGAATAATAGAAGCAGCCGTTATAATGGCCACCGTGGATGAACCCTGTGCTGTTTTTAAAATAAACGTAAGCAGGAAAGGAAAAAAAATTCCCATACTTCCAAGGTTAAGTGAATGGCTAAAATGTTCTCCAATCTTTGTGGCAGCCAGCACTGCTCCAAATGCACCACCGGCTCCAATAATTACCAGTATGCCTCCGGCTTTCTCCGCTCCTTCCTGTAATAATTTACTGATGGTTTGTTTTGTCCCTGCCCGTCCGGTCAGGCGGGCATGTTGCATAGTGGTAAATACCAGTAACACACCAACGGATAATGCAATCATCGGTTCACCAAGTACCGCAAATATTTTTTGTAAAATAGTACTGTTGTTTTTTTCCAGTGCAAAAAAAGAATTAAAAGCAATCAGCAATACAGGAACAATTACCGGCAGAAAAGCCATCAGTACAGAAGGATAATGAATATGACCGGTAATATGTTCTTTCTCTGCTTCCACATGTGGAACTTTTTTTCCTGCATAACCGGCCCATAAATATCCTGCTATCATTCCGGGTATAGCAACAGCAATACCAGCCATTATGAGTTTGCCAAAATCAACACCAATGGTAACAGCCGCTGCAGCAGCGCCGGGATGAGGTGGTACCAAACAATGTACCGCCAGCAAACCGGTAGCGAGCGATATAGCCATAATAACAACAGATATACCGGTACGTTTTGCGAGTGATTGATTCAATCCGCTGAGAACGATATACCCCGAATCACAAAAAACAGGAAGCCCAACAATAAAACCGGTAATGCTCATGGCCAGCGGTGCTTTTTTCTCTCCTGTTTTTTTTAGGATGAAATCGGCCATCACTTTGGTGCTGCCGCTATGTTCCAGCAATACTCCAAGTGTAGTGCCCAGTACAATAATAAATCCCAGTGACTGCATAATACGGCCAAAACCTTCCTTGATAGCGGTGAGAATACCGGTGAAAGGCATCTGCACACCAAACCCCACTAAAAAGGAAGCTAACAGCAATGCAAAAAAAGGATGCACCCTGTATTTTGCTGTAAGCAGGATAATGAGAATAATACCTGCAAGCAGAAAAAATAATACCTGTATAAAAGAATTGGTCATGCCGGTTGTTTCAGAATGCTTTCAAATAAAGTACCAAAGCAACAAATAATCCGGCGATCACCTGTTACTCTTTATCCCGAAACAAAAAATTTTATGAAAACCGTGTTCAATATGAAACGCAGGGTGAGGTGATTGTTTGCTCAAATTTTTTCCTATTCTTTTTTTCCCGCAAAACAGGACAGGCGTTTCAACTCGCCAAAACATGTGAGTAGTAGATCTCCTTTGTAATTAGGTTAACCCAATAATTCAGGTTTATTCTGTTCAAGTAGCTGATTTAAATTTTTCCCGGTTTCTTTCTCTGAATTCATTAAATCGAACAGGGTTACCTGATCCAGTAACTGGTCTACCCTAA
>JBLMVP010000004.1:0-8160 GCA_050256755.1 Sphingobacteriales bacterium
ATATAGCAATAACATGACTAGCTATTATCCACAAATTGTTCCTCTGGAACAAATCTAAATATTACAAACATCTATTGTCATGCGACCGATAAGGGCGAAGTAAAAAGAAACCCCGGGATAATTCCCGGGGTTGAAATAAATGCGAAACATTTATTTATGCTTTATTACAGCAGCTGGTTTTAGTATTGCCGCTCTTGTCTTTACAGGCTGGTGTACATTTTTTTTCTGTGCCGTTCTCACACTTACTGTGCTTTTTAGCTTTACCATTTCCGGCAAAGGCGCCCACGGCTAATGTGGAGAGCAATGCCAGCATTACTATTCTTTTCATGTTATTTTTTTTTTGATTGTTTAGAATTATTTACGTGTATGGTAAATAATCATTTGGGGGCTTCCATACTTTTACTTTATAGGAAGATAGATTACCTGTATTGATTAGCGTATAATTTTTCACAATCAATATATACTTAGCCGCTGTAGTAAATCCTGGCTGAAAAACAAAAAGGCTGCATACCGGGCAGCTGGAACAGCCTGCGGTATTATTACAGCTTTTAACAGGTCTTGGAGTATTCTCTTTTTTATTGGAGCATTGTTTCCGCTCCATCGTTTTCATACAGGTCATTTTTTTACAGGTCTTGTTTGCCTGAGCCGGAAAACGTACTGCCTCCACCATAAAAAAGGCGAATGAAAAAAATAATATGAATGCTTTTACTCCCATTGGTACAGCATAAAATTATAAAAGATGTTAGAGGCTGGTAGTAAAATAGTATAAGCGGCAAAGAAATGACTTTGTTTTATCGGGCTGTTTTGTTTTGTGGTGCAGGTTATTTTATTTCGTTTAATACTTTCCTGGCATTTTCATTCTTTGGATTCAAGGCTAATGACCTTTTATATGCTTTAATACCTTCTTCCTTTTTATTTAATAGAAATAAACATTCCCCTAAACTATCAAAAGTGTTAAATGCGTTTGGGTATAATTTTGTGTTGAGGGTGAATATCAACAGTGCATCATTTGTTTTACAGCCATTCCATAGGCAATAGAATCTTTTCCATGTTGAAAAATCATTGCAGAATGATAATAATCTTTGCCAGTTTTAATTTGTCCGGCATTTATAAGTTCGTAAACCCTTTTTTCTCTAATACTATCACTTTTAGTTAACGAATCCAATCTATATTAGACGACGCTCTTGAACTTTGGTCTTCATCATACATTTTTTGCAGAAGGGTGTTATCTGTTGTCTGAGAAAATATTGCAGGAGAAAATAATAATAAGATTAATATTCTGTAAAAACCCATTTGTGACATATGTCTTATGTTTAGAATTGGCTTTGGAGAAATAGAGCTAATACATAAATTTATAACACTCATTCTGCATTTTATTTAAAAACTAATTTTTTTTCTGCAATTTCAAACGTGGTTAGAAATCTCCTGCAATTAGTGAAGTCATAAGAAATAGCAATTGTCCTTAAACTCAGGAGATGTCTCCTTTCGCGGACATTACAGGAAGAATTTGCTCCATAGCATTACCAAACGATGAAAGGATTGCGACGCAAGGGACGATGCTATAAAGAATAGTTGCTGGTATCCACCTTTATTTAAACTTCCAGGAACAGGTTAAAATCATCTTTTAATTTTTCTTATCCCCCTAGCTTGGCACTTTTATTGACCCATATAGCTTCCACCTGAAAATAGTAGGATTTCTGCTGTTATGGTGTTATTTTGTCACAGAATATATTTTATGAACGATTTGAAATTTTATGTGCAGCCGGAAGATGAAATGGAATTTATGCCCATCATCCCGCTGAATGAGAGCGATACTGAGAGTGCGGATGAAAGCCCCATCCCCACTGAGTTACCCGTGCTCCCGCTGCGGAATACTGTATTGTTCCCCGGTGTGGTGATACCGATTACGGTTGGCAGGGATAAATCAATAAAGGCAGTTAGTGATGCTTATAAGGCTGACAAATTGATAGGAGTAGTGGCGCAAAAAGACAGTGCCGTAGAGGACCCGGCAATAACTGATTTGGAAGATATTGGCACAGTTGCAAAAATTGTAAAGCAGATAAAAATGCCCGATGGAGGCACTACCATCATCATCCAGGGACGCCGCCGTTTTAAGATTGAAAGCATTATCAGCGAAGAGCCATACTTTAAAGCACAGATAAAAATACTGGAAGATGAACCGGTAAAAGATGATGAACATTTTGCTGCTATGGCCGGTTCAATTAAAGATTTAGCATCGCAAATCATTAATCTTTCTCCCAACATGCCTTCAGAAGCGGCCATTATTTTAAAGAATATTGAAAACCCTTCTTTCCTCATTCATTTTGTGAGCAGTAACCTGAGCAGTGATTTGGTGGAGAAACAGAATTTGTTGGAGATAAATCATATCAGCCACCGGGCAGAAAAATTATTGAACCTTCTGCAAAAAGAATTGCAGTATGCTGAATTAAAAAACCAGGTTACCACAAAAACAAAAACGGAATTAGATAAACAACAGAAAGAATATTTTCTTCAGCAGCAGTTAAAAAGTATTAAAGAAGAATTAGGTGGCGACAGCAACGAACGTGAAGTAAAAGAGATGCAGAAAAAGGCCGAGACAAAAAAAATGAGTCCGGTTGCCAAAGAGATGTTTAAGAAAGGTGTGGAGAAATTAGAAAGGATGCATCCGAGTACACCAGATTATTCTGTGGTGTACAATCATCTTGATTTGTTATTGGATTTACCATGGGAAGAATACACCAATGACAATTACGATTTAAAACGTGCCAAAAAAATACTGGATGAAGATCATTATGGCATGCATAAAATAAAAGAAAGGATTTTAGAATACCTCGCCGTACTAAAATTAAAAGGTGATATGAAAAGTCCGATTCTTTGTTTTATTGGCCCTCCGGGTATTGGTAAAACATCTTTGGGAAGAAGTATTGCCAATGCGTTGGGAAGAAAATATGTACGCCTGAGTTTGGGTGGTTTGCATGATGAAAGTGAAATACGTGGTCACCGTAAAACATATATTGGAGCCATGCCGGGGAGAATCATTCAATCGCTGCGTAAAATAAAATCAAGCAACCCGGTAATTATTTTAGATGAAGTGGATAAGGTAGGCAATGATTTTCGCGGCGACCCATCCAGTGCTTTACTGGAAGTATTAGATCCCGAACAGAACCATACTTTTTACGACAACTACCTGGAATTAGAATACGATTTATCAAAAGTATTATTCATTGCTACTGCAAATGATATCAATACCATTCAGCCTGCATTGCGTGACCGTTTGGAAATAATTGATTTAAGTGGTTATGCAGTGGAAGAAAAAATACAAATTGCCAAACGTCATTTATTGCCCAAGCAAAGAGGATTACATGGTTTGGATAAAATCAATTTCAAAATAAGTGATAAAGTCCTGCAGAAGATAATTGAAGATTATACAAGAGAAAGTGGTGTAAGGGAACTGGACAGAATGCTGGCATCAGTTATGAGGGCCGAGGCAAAAGAGTTTGCAATGAGAGGAAAAGTAAAATCCGGCATCACCGAAAAAGATATTGAGAAGATGCTGGGCAAACCTAAATACAGCAACGAAATTTATAAAACAGCTAATATGGCGGGTGTAGCTGTTGGTTTAGCCTGGACTTATGTGGGTGGTGATATATTATTTATTGAAACTTCATTAAGTGATGGTAAAGGTGAATTGAAACTAACAGGAAATTTGGGGAATGTGATGAAGGAAAGTGCCAGCACTGCATTAAGTTACCTGCAGGCAAATGCGAAAAAAGCAGGAATTGATGCAAAGCTTTTTGATAAAAAGAACATTCACATACATGTACCTGAAGGGGCTGTACCTAAGGATGGACCCAGTGCAGGTATAACGATGATGACTTCCATCTGCAGTGCCTTTACCGGTAAAAAAGTAAAACCTTATTTAGCAATGACAGGTGAGATAACCCTGCGTGGACAGGTATTGCCGGTAGGAGGAATAAAGGAAAAAGTACTGGCTGCTAAAAGAGCCGGTATAAAAGAAATTATTCTTTGCCAGCAAAATGAAAAAGATATTGATGAAATTAATACCGAGTATATAAAAGGAGTAAAGTTTCATTTTGTAAAAAACATGCAGCAGGTTTTAGAACTGGCTTTAGTGTAAACATTCCTAAAGCTGCAGGTTGTAAAAAATAAGTTTTTAAAAAGTCAACCCATTTTGTAAACCAGGTTTGTAAATGATAGTTGTATTATTATATACAAGTTTTCATTTTGGTTGTTTTAAGGGTAAAAAGATTCCCCCTGTTCTTCAGGGGGAATCTTTTTTGTTGGTGTTTTATTGTCAACTTTTCACTTCTTTATTTTGCCTTATCTTCATTAATAATTGCTGTGTTTACCGATGAGGAAAATGTTTCTTTTTTACTTTGTGCTGTTAATTTCGTATTTGGGAAATACTCAAACCCTTGGTGGCAATGCAGTATTTAATTTTTTGAAACTGCCAAATTCTCCACAGCTAACGGCTTTGGGAGGAGTTAACATCACCAACCAGAATAATGATATCAGCCTTGCATTTAATAACCCTGCTTTGTTAAGAGACAGTATGCACAGCCAAACGATTGCTGTGTTTAATTCCTTACCGGCAGGTATTAAAAATTTGCACTGGATGCTGGGCTATTATTATCCTAAACTCAAAACTAATTTTGCTTTCGGCATTAATTATTTTAGTTATGGCAATATTACCCAAACTGATGCGATTGGAAATATACAGGGGCAATTTAAACCAACCGATTTTGTTGTTCAGTTATCAGCATCACGCCAATATATGGAGAAATGGTTTTACGGGGCAACACTTAAATACATTAACTCAAACTATGGTGTTTACCGAAGCAGCGGAATAGCTGTTGATGTTGGTATTAATTATCACGATAAAGAAAATTTATTTCAGGCAGGTTTGGTTGCCAAAAATATGGGGACACAATTAAAAACCTATACTGGTGGTCAAAAGGAAGAACTGCCTTTTGATTTGGAAATCGGCATTTCAAAAAGATTAGCCAAAGCCCCTTTCCAGTTTTCAGCCACTATTCATCATGTTCACCAGTTTGATATCCGTTATAGTGATTCCACTTTTAATAATGATAATCCATTTGGAGGAAGTGTGAACAATGGAAAAAATACCGGCGATAAAATCTTCCGGCATTTTGTATTGGCAACTCAAATTTATATTGGTAAGTATATCGAGCTGACAGCTGCTTACAATCATCTCCGCCGAAGTGAATTAAAAATTTCCGATGCAGGTAATGGATTAAATGGATTTTCATTAGGAGTTGGTGCATTGTTTCCTAAGTTGACTGTTCGTTATGCAAGGGCTTATTATCAATCCAACACAGCCAGTAATCAAATTGGTATTAATCTCCCATTGAATCTATATTTCAGTTTGGGGAAATTTGGTGAACGAATTCATTGGTAATATTCAACAAAAAAAGTCCCGGGTTTTATCCGGAACTTTTTGCTTATAGAAAATATCTAAAAGCTAATCAATTCAAATACTTCTTCAGCCATGCATGCACTTCACTGTACCAGAACCTGCTGTCTTCTGCTTTTAATATCCAGTGATTTTCTTCAGGAAATACCAATAGTTTACCTGGAATTCTGAGGCGTTGTAAAGTAGTCCAGTTTTCAAGTGAATTATTAATTGGTACACGAAAATCATTCTCGCCAACAGAGATAAGAACAGGCGTTTTAAATTTCGCTGCATAACGAATAGGGTTTTGCTCTTTCCATGTCTTGTTTTGTGTCCATGGAGCACCGCCATTCATTACTTCTCTTCCCCACATACCATCGCTGGTGCCGTATTGTGCTTCGCTGTTCATTAAACCTGCATGGCAAATCAAACATTTATAATGTGTGGTAGTTGCCTGCATCCAGTTAGCTAAATGTCCGCCATAACTGCCGCCACCTGCGGCTTGTCTTGTTCCATCAATAAACGGATAACGTTTAACTACATCAGCTGCCGCTTCATTAATTTCATTGCCGGGTCCTTTAAATGGATCATATTGAATATCCTGTGCAAACTTTTCACCATAGCCTGTTGAACCTGTATAATCAGTCATCACTAAAACATAACCTGGTGATGCAAGCAAATGATAATTCCAGCGGTAACCCCAATTGTCTTTCCATGAACCTGCCGGGCCGCCATGCATCACCACAAACAAAGGATATTTTTTATTAGCAGCAAAACCTGCAGGTTTTATCAATAAGCTGCGTATCTTTTTGCCACGACTGCTGGTCATCCAAACAACTTCGGGTTGTGGTAAATCCAATGCTTTTAATTTCTCTTCATTGAAGGTTGAAATAAAAGTATGATTGTTATTACTGATTTTTACCACCTCAGGAGGCATGCACGCATTATCATAGCTGCATAAAATGGTTTGACCATCTGCTGAAACACTTGGGCTGTTATAACAACCAACAGGATTGTTGCTTAATAACTTTAAATCACCGCCGCTTACAGGAAGTGAATACAATTTATCATTACCCTGGTCTTCCACACTCATCACAATAACTCCATTGTTTTCTGTGTAACTATTAACAGGTCTGTCCAAAGCAGGAGTGAGGTAAGTTTTGTTTTGCATAGATGGCCAGTCATAGCGAACCAGTTTGTTGATGTTGTATACTTTATAATTATTATTAGCTGATGTAAAACATAATAAATATTTTCCATCGCTTGTAATTTGTGCTTCGCCATAATCATTGCCATCATTGGTGAGTTGAACAGCATCGCCACCACTTAGAGAAAGTTTATAAATATTTGATGTAGGATCCTGGTAAGCTGCAGTAGTTAAATCAATTGTTGCAGTGAAAATAATTCCTTTGCTGTCTGCCGACCAACCTGCGCTTCCAAAGCTAAATCCTTCTTTTCCCACAATAGAAACATTGGTAAATAAATCTCTGGCTGCTGAACCCAGTTCAACTGATTGAATAAACGGATGCGTTTGTTTATCGTCATTCCAGTGATCAAAATTTCTAATGGGGTAGGTCGTGTAGACTCTGGCCTTGTATTTTATTTTTTTTCGGTCGTCAGCAATTTTTTTATTGGCACTGTCAGTAAAAGCTCCGGGGAAAACAGTGCTGTTAAATAAAATCATCTTACCATCGGGGCTCCATTGCGGAGAAGAGGCACCTGTTGAAAGATTAGTAAATCGCTGTGCTTCGCCGCCATCTTTTATATTGATTAAATAAATTTGTCCGGCATCATCCCCTTCTCTTTTTGTGGAGAAAGCGATATACTTTCCATCAGGGCTCCATTGATAACCGCCTTCGCCACCTTTGCCGGTAGTTAATCTTCTTGGCTTGGCGCTGCCGTCGGTTGGGGCAATCCAGATATCTGATACTTGTTCACTTTCATTATAAGAAGGATCAGTAACATTAAATATGGCCCATTTACCATCAGGGCTAACCTGGGGAGTGCCCACTCTTTTCATAGCCCACATAGATTCGTGGGTGATGACCTGTTTGGTTTGGGCAAAAGAAATAGTAATAAAAAAAACCGTAATACTTACGGCGAGCAAACGTTTTATCATATCAGTATATTTTTTTTGAAGGAGTAAAATTAAGGGAAATGATAACTACTGTAATTGTCGCTTATACAGTTGAATCGTATTTTCAAACCCTAAGTAAATAGCATCGCAAATCAACGCATGTCCAATGCTCACTTCATCCAGCCAGGGTATATTTTGTTTAAAGAATTTCAAGTTATGTAAATCCAAATCATGCCCGGCATTTATTCCTAATCCTAATTCTTTTGCACGGGTGGCAGCATCAATGTAAGGTTCAATCGCTTCTTTTTTATTTTCTAAATAATTACGGGCATAGGCTTCGGTATATAATTCAATTCGGTCAGTACCTGTTGCTGCAGCACCTTCAATCATTCCAACATCAGGGTCAACAAAAATAGAGACACGAATGCCTGCTTTTTTAAATACATCAATCATCTCAATTAAAAAATCTTTATGCTTGTCGGTATCCCATCCATGGTCGCTGGTAAGTTGGCCTTCTGCATCCGGAACAAGTGTTACCTGCTGTGGTTTTGTTTCTAAAACGAGATCCACGAATTTTTTCCCACGGCAATTGCCCTCAATATTAAACTCTGTAGTTACTATTTTTTTTATTTCTTTTACATCATCATAC
>JBLMVP010000005.1:0-6755 GCA_050256755.1 Sphingobacteriales bacterium
GTAATATCATGTGCAGAGCCATGAATAGGTTCATATACCCCCGTACCATCACCAACAGAAGCGCTGGCCAGCATCCCCATTGAACCGGCAATTTGCGAAGCCTCATCAGTAAGAATATCACCAAATAAATTTGCCGTAACTACTACATCAAAACGCTTTGGATCTTTAATCAGCAACATTGCTGTAGCATCAACAAACTGGTACTCCACTTCCACATCAGGATATTCTAAAGCAACTTTTTGAACCACTTCTCTCCACAGTCTTGATGTTTCCAGCACATTTGCTTTGTCAACTGAACATAATTTCCTTTTTCTTGTTCTGGCAGCATCAAATGCTTTACGGGCAATACGTTCTACTTCATAACGGCTGTATTCAGCAACATCATAAGCAGTATCCCCGTTATTTTTTCTTCCTTTCTCTCCAAAATAAATATCACCGGTTAATTCACGGAAAAATAAAATATCAGCACCTTTTAATATTTCCGGTTTGATACTGGAGGCACCGAGTAATTCATCAAACAATTTTATCGGTCGGATATTCGCATAGAGACCCAGTTCTTTTCTCATCTTAAGTAACCCCTGTTCCGGTCTCACTTTAGCTGAAGGATCATTATCATATTTTGGATGGCCAACTGCTCCAAATAAAACCGCATCGGATTTTCTCATTTTCTCCAATGATTCCTCAGGCAAAGGATTGCCTGTTGCTTCAATAGCCACATGACCAATCAATGCTTCATCATAAGTGAAAGTATGACCAAACTTAGCGGCAATTTTATCCAGCACCTTTTTACCAACTGAGGTTACCTCCTGTCCTATTCCGTCACCGGGAACAATTAAAATATGTTTTGCTGCCATTTTTTTTATTGAAGAAATGATGTTGAAAATAAATTCGTCTATCAGATAGTATTGAGCATTTTCTGTGTAGCCTTAATAGCCGCAACTGTCTGGTCACTGTCCAGTCCTCTTGTTTTAAATTCTTTATTGTTATACCTCCATGTGATTATTGTTTCACACAATGCATCACTTTTACCGCCGGGCGGGATGCGAACAGCGTAATCTGTCAATAAAGGCAATTCTATTTTCTTTTGCTTGTACACTTTTTTGAGTGCATTCATAAAAGCATCATATTGTCCATCACCCTGAGCATTTTCTTCAAATGTTTCGCCATCAACACAAATTTTAATAGTAACTGACGGATTCAAATCTTTGGAATGTGTAAGCACGTAGTTTTCCAAATGCACTTTTTCTTCAATGGCATTACTGTCCAATATATCTGAAATGATATACGGAAGATCAGCCTGTGTAACTACTTCCTTTCTGTCGCCTAACTCAATAATACGTTGGGTAACTTTTTTTAAATCTTCTTCAGAAAGCAGGATACCTAACTGTTGTAAATTATTTTCAATATTAGCTTTGCCGCTCATTTTACCTAATGCATATTTTCTTTGACGTCCAAAACGTTCAGGCATCAGGTCACTGAAATATAATTTATTTTTTTTATCACCATCAGCATGTATACCGGCAGTTTGCGTAAACACATTTTCTCCCACTACCGGTTTATTAACGGGGATACGAAATCCCGAAAATGTTTCAACCAGTTTGCTTACACTGTATAATGATTTTTCTGCTACGGATGTTTTTACTGAAGGTATAAAATCATGCATCACAGCAATGGCACTTGCCAGTGGTGCATTTCCCGCTCTTTCGCCCATACCATTTACAGTAAGATGCAGACCATGTGCCCCGGCTTTTACAGCTTCCAAAACATTTGCAGTACCAAGATCATAATCATTATGTCCGTGAAAATCGAAGTGATTATGAGGATAGCGTTGTACGATTTCAGAAACAAATTCAAATACTTCCGATGGAATTAAGATACCTAATGTATCCGGCAACATAATTCTTTTTACCGGCTGCGTGGAAAGAAAATCTAAATATTGAAAAACATAATCTTTTGAATGGCGCATACCATTACTCCAGTCTTCAAGATATACATTACAGTCAATTCCTTTCTTTCTTGCAAGCTTTAATACTTCAGCTACCTCTGCAAAATGCTGTTCTGGCTTTTTCTTTAGCTGATGAGTTAAATGATTCAGTGAACCCTTGGTAAGCAGGTTCATCACCTTAGCTCCCGCTTTCTGCATCCATTGAACAGAAACATCTCCATCAACAAAAGTCAGCACTTCTACTCTATTTAAAAAGCCATTGGCTTTTGCCCATTTCGTAATTTTTTTCACTGCATCAAATTCACCTTCCGAAACACGGGCAGAAGCTACTTCAATCCTGTCAACTTTTACTTCGGTTAATAAAAGCTGCGCTATCGTTAATTTTTCAGATGCGGAAAAAGATACACCACTGGTTTGCTCACCATCCCTGAGTGTGGTATCCATTATTTCAATATATCGTTGTGAAGTTGGCATTATGCATTATGCTTTTAGCTGAAGGCAATCAGCTATTGTTAAGATATTAGCTGTAACCTGTTTCTTAATAAATACTTTTAGCAGCATGGGTCTGAATATCTGCTTTCAACGATTGCATGAAATCAATATCATCATACCCATTCATCATATTATGTTTTTTGTAACCGGTAATAACAAATGATTCCTTTTCTCCTGTTGCAAGAATAGAAATGGTTTGTTCAGGAAGATTTATTTCTAATTGAGTCCTGGGATCGGTTTCAACAGCCTGAAATATTTTATTTAAAAACGCTTCACTTACCTGCACAGGTAATATGCCAATGTTTAAAGAATTATTTTTAAAAATGTCGGCAAAGAAACTGGAAACCACGCAACGGAAACCATAATCGTAAATAGCCCAGGCCGCATGTTCACGGCTGCTGCCACTGCCAAAATTTTTGCCGGCAACTAATATTTTACCTGAATAGATTGGATTATTTAAAATAAAATCTTTCTTAGGTGTATCATCTGCATTGTATCTCCAGTCACGAAAAAGGTTATCACCAAAACCCTTTCTTTCTGTTGCTTTTAAAAAACGGGCAGGGATGATTTGATCTGTATCCACATTTTCTATTGGCATTGGAACTGCTGAGCTAGTCAATACTGTAAATTTATCGTAAGCCATTTTTAATTGTAAGTTTTTAGTTATAAGTTTTAAGTTGCTGATCATGAAATCAACTCTCTCGGGTCTGTAACGACTCCCGTTACTGCTGCCGCTGCTGCCACTAGCGGACTGGCAAGCATTGTTCTTGCACCAGGTCCCTGTCTTCCTTCAAAGTTTCTGTTGCTGGTGCTCACTGCATATTTACCAGCAGGAATTTTATCATCGTTCATAGCTAAACAGGCGGAACAACCCGGCTGGCGTAATTGAAATCCGGCTTCAGTTAAAATATCCAGTATCCCTTCATCTTTAATTTGCTGTTCAACAATGTGCGAACCGGGAACAACCCATGCCGTTACATGTTCCGCTTTCTTTCTTCCTTTTACAATGGAAGCAAAAGCACGGAAATCTTCAATACGTCCATTGGTACAACTACCAATGAAAACATAATCCACTTTCTTACCTATCATAGCATCATCTTCATGAAAACCCATATAGCTGAGCGATTTTTCATAACTCGATTTCGTACTGCCCGCCTCTTTAGAAACAGGAATATGTCTGGTGATACCTGTACCCATACCAGGATTGGTACCATAAGTTATCATTGGCTCAATATCTGCCGCATCATAATTATATTCAATATCAAAAAAAGCGCCTTCATCTGTCTTCAACGTTTTCCAATAGGCTAATGCTTTATCCCATGCTTCACCTTTAGGTGCTTTATCTTTCCCTTTGATATAAGCAAAAGTTGTTTCATCGGGAGCAATCATACCACCGCGGGCACCCATCTCAATGCTCATATTACAAACAGTCATTCTTCCTTCCATACTCATATTCTCAAACACTTCACCGGCGTATTCCACAAAATAGCCCGTAGCACCTGCTGCTGTTAATTTAGAAATGATATAAAGAATAACATCTTTTGGCGTAATGCCTTTACCTAATTTACCATTTACATTAATGCGCATTTTCTTAGGCTTGGGTTGCATGATACACTGCGAAGAAAGTACCATTTCCACTTCTGATGTTCCAATACCAAAGGCAATACAACCAAATGCACCATGAGTAGAAGTATGTGAATCACCACAAACTATGGTCATGCCCGGTAATGTAATTCCATTCTCAGGTCCAACCACATGCACAATACCGTTTTTAGGATTACCCAAACCCCAGTGAGTGATGCCATACTTTGCCGAATTAATTTCCAAAGCTTTTAATTGCTTATTGGAAAGCGGATCCTGCACTGGTAAATGCTGGTTAATAGTAGGAGTGTTATGATCTGCAGTGGCAAATGTTTTTTCAGGAAACATTACTTTAAGTCCACGTTTTTCTAATTCCAGGAAAGCAACGGGGCTGGTAACTTCATGAATAAAATGACGGTCAATAAAAAACACATCGGGACCATCTTCAATTTTGCGAACTACATGGGAGTCCCACACTTTATCAAATAACGTACTTGGTATATTGCTCATTTTTTACAATTTAGAAAGGAGAAGCAAAATTCCTAAAAACTAAGCAAATACTTTTCTTTTGTGTGAGTTTTATTTAACCTTTTCATTAAATAATTATAATTATTTCAATTATTAACTAACTGCCATTTGTTTAAACTGTGATTTTAAGACAACTAATAACATCCCAAATCAATTTGCTAAAAAATGAAGTTGCTTTTTTGAGAATGAATTATTGAGACAAGTGTGGGAAGAATTCAACAACGAGCTCTGCAAAGTCCGGCAATTTTCTGAGATTATTAAGATCAGGATCGTTTTTAATATGATCAACATCCTTATATCCTTTTTCAAAAGCGATTCGCAAAGAATACAAGGCATCTGTTAGCTGGTTGTTCAGAGAATAGGCGCAGGCAAGTATATAAGGCAAAGAGGAACTTTTAGGATTTAATTTTATTGATTTTTTTAGCCACACAATAGCGTCATTGTATTGCTTTATATTATAAAAAAGCGTAGACAAATTATTAATGGAACTTGAATAGCCGGAGTCAACAGCCAGTGCTCTTTTATACAGAACAATAGCCGAATCGTATTGTTTATAATAATTATAAATTACACCAAGGTTATTGAGTGCAATAATATTTCGAGGATCTAATTCAACAGCCTTGTTATAATACAGTTCAGAAGAATCATACTGTCTCATATCAAAAAATAAAAAACCGAGGTTATTAACAGCAAAAGGTTCAGAGGGATACATATCCACTACCTTCCTGTGGTAAAGAATGGCAGAATCATATTGTTTCAGGTTTTTATAAACATTACCCAAACCGTTCAGCAATGAAATATTATTCTGCTCAATACTCAATGCTTTCCGGTAATAAAAAACTGCAGAGTCATATTGTTTTAATTCAGTCAGCACTATTCCCAGGTTATTTAAGCCATTAATATAACCCGGATCTTTTTCTAAAGCGGTAATCAGTAACCGTTTGGCCTCTTTTATATTCTTTTGTTCTTTTGCAATCATCGCCAGGTTACTGTAAGCAACAGCATTATCCGGGTCAATATTAATTACTTTATTAAAATATGAACGGGCAGAGTCTAATCTTTTTTGCTGAAAGAAAGTTAGCCCCAATTGATTCATCAATGATGTATTAGCAGGAAATAATTGTAATACTTTATTATAAACCGCCGAAGCTGAATCATATTTTTTTTCTTCATTAAATGTTTCACCAAGTGTATTGAGCGCATTAATATAGGTTGGGTTTAGCAGGATAGCCTTATTCAGGTATATTCTTGCCGAATCATAAAGTTTAGCCTGTTTATAAACAATACCAATATAATTGTACACGACAGGATTATATGGATCAAGGTTTATAGCCTTTTTAAAATATGCTGAAGCTGAATCGTACTGCTGGATTGTATTAAAAACGATACCCGTATTAAGCAACGGGAGTGCCGAGCTGGGATCAGCTTCTTCGGCCCTTTTAAAATAAAGTCTTGCAGAATCGTACTTATTTTGTTCCAGTAAAATTTTACCGAGTTTTATATAAGCATCCTGGAAATCAGGATCAAACTGTACAGCTCTTTTATAACAGGCAATTGCCGAATCATTCATTTTTAATGAACGGTAAAAATTACCCAGGTAAAGATTACTTACTCCTTTATCAGGATAATTGCTGATGGCTTTTTCATAATAGATTTTAGCAGAATCAAATTGTTTCTTTGCTATATAAACACGGCTTAACCCATTATAGGAATTGAAAAACTCCGGGTCCTGTTCAAGACTTTTTTTAAAATAAATAATAGCCGAATCATATTTTCTTGCTTCTTTAAATATCCACCCCAAATTGTTATTGGCGTAAACATTAACCGGATCAAGCTTTAATGCACTTCGGTAATAAACTCCTGCAGCTTCTCCTTTTCTTATATAAGAATAAAACTGCCCGAGATCAACATAGGCATCTGCATTGCCAGGATTAACTTCAATGGCTTTGTTATAATACCGTAGTGCTGAATCGGGGAAATTCATCATCTTATAACAAAACCCCACAGTAAGATAAGGGTATCGCCATCTTGGGGCAAGAGCAATCGCTCTTTTAGCATAATAAATAGTGCTGTCATAATTATATTTTTCAAGATAAAGTGATGAAATAGTATTTAAAACATAAGCTGCATTATTATCTAATTCAAGCGCCTTAAACGCATACTGCAATGCCTGGTTATAATTTACAAACCGTTTTTCCTGACCGTAATA
>JBLMVP010000006.1:0-10616 GCA_050256755.1 Sphingobacteriales bacterium
CTTCAAGATGACAGTTATTACAGGTATTCGTTAAAACAGTAAAATTGCTGGTGAATGATGTAATATCTTTTATTTGTATGGATTTATTTATGCTATCCAGTGGAGAATTAAGCATATCAAGGTGTTTTGTTTCCGGTCTTTCTGTCTGAAATATTTTCAAATCTTCTAATGCTTCTTTTATTTCATGCATTTCAAAATCAGCTAATGCCCAGTTTTTATTTTTACCTGCAAACCAAAGTTTAGCATGATGCACCTGTATGCCTGACATAAATTCCCCAAAACCCGGTTTATAGGTTTTGGAAAGTTTTTGCTCAAGGCTATCCACTTTATTTTTTAGTTCAAGACCATTGCCGCTATAGGTATGGCAGGCATTAATTGCAATAGAAGTTACCAGCAGAGATAATAAACGATTCATTTTTAAAATTACTTAATTATCAAACCCATTATTAACCATTAACGAAAAGATTACCAGGCTCCGTAACTTACAGGATAGAACTCCATTATTATTTTTAACCAACCAAAACATTTTACTATGACTGCTGCTGAAAATCAGTCTACTATTTTGGGTTTTATTTTATTTAACAGACCTTACTTTAATTTTTATTCCTAACATTTTTTTAGGCACCTTCCAAATTCCCAAAACAAATGAAATGTGGATAAGAGTAGCAGGATTACCGGCATTTCTAACCGGGTTTTTATTATCACTGCACCGATGCAGCAAATCTTACTGTGTTTTTTAAATTAACTGTTCCTGCAAGAGTAACTGTATTTATCATCTTTAGCACTTTTGCATTAATAAAATTAGTATCACCTTTATTTATTGTAATTGGCGCAATTGATTTATTAGGCTCAATTTGAACATTTATAGTCCTGAAAAAAGAGAAATAATTATTATCCCTTTATCACCATCCTATTCCATAATCATCGCCGTGGTTACTGCTGCCACCCCAAAAGCTACCATGTTTCCAGTCAAAGTAAATTGCATTGATAGGGCCGCTGGTTCTGTCTTCAAAACTTAAATTATAACCCATCTGCCGTAATTCTTTTCTAACCCAATCTGGTGTTGCACTATTTAGTAAAATACTTCCCGGTTTTGGTTTACGATCATCAATCTTTGAACCACCTAATGACAACCATAATTGATTAGTATTAATATTTGCGGCTTCCGTTGCTTCCTGTACATTCATGCCAAACTCCACAACATTTAAAAAGAATTGCAATAAGTTTTGGTCTTGTGTATCTCCACCCTGTACAGCAAAGGATAAAAATGGTTTGCCATCTTTCATTGCTAAAGTTGGGGTTAATGTAACCCGTGGTCGTTTACCCGGTTCAACAACATTAAACGGATTTAATGAAGCATCCAATACAAAACTTTGCATACGCTGACTCATTCCAACTCCTGTATGTCCTGCAATACAGGCTGGCAACCATCCGCCACTTGGTGTTACCGACACAACCCACCCTTCTTTATCAGCCGCTTCTACACTGGTTGTTCCTCTCCATAAGCGATCTTTATATTGTTCATCAATTGGTGAAGTTGAAAACGCACTTAGACCTCTTTGTTTCATTACATCTGAATAAGGATTTGTTTTCCCTTCGAACGGATATGGATCACCGGGACCAGCATTGGCATTATTTTTATCGAAGCTTATCAGTTTTGCTCTTTCTTTTGCATACTCTTTACTCAACAGTCCTTTCATTGGTTCTTCCGGAGGAAAGTAGGGATCGCCATAATAAAAATCACGGTCAGCAAAAGTTAAGTTCATTGTTTGATAGAGTGTATGAATGTAGCGGGCACTGTTATAACCCATCCCCTTCAAATCAAAATTCTCCAGAATATTGAGTGATTGTAATAACATTGGCCCCTGTGTCCATTGCTGTAATTTGTAAACATCAATTCCTTTATAATTTACATGCATGGGTTCTTCTTCAACAGGTTTCCATTTAGCCAAATCATCCATCGTTATTAAACCACCCTGTTCCTGGCAACCACGTACAAATTCCCTGGCAATATCTCCCTTATAAAATCTGTCGTATGCAGCATAGATAGCTTCTTTGCGTGTTTTCTTTTTCTTTAATGCTTCCTGCTCGGCATCCACCATTTTTGTTAGTGTTTCCAGTAAATCCTTCTGTACAAAAATTTCTCCTGTTTCAGGTGCTTCTCTTTTTTCTCCGGAATGCGGTAAAAAAACTGCTTTACTATAAGGCCATTCTTTTAACCGCTGTTTATTTCTTTCCATGCTATTAGCCGTTTCTGCTTCTATAGGATAACCTGCTGCCAGTTGCATTGCTGGCGCCAATACTTCTTTCAAACTTAATGTTCCATATTCAGCAAGCATATAACATAAACCACCGGGCGTGCCGGGTGTTACTGCTGCTAATGGACCATATTCGGGAGGATAAGCATATCCTTTGTTTTTAAAGAAATCTGCTGTCGCTCCCGTTGGTGCAAATCCTAATGCATTAATGGCAATTACTTTTCTGGTTTTTGGATTATAAATAAGCACCTGCGTTTCTCCACCCCAGCTTAATACATCCCACATAGTGCAGGTTGCCGCTAACATTGCGCAAGCAGCATCTACAGCATTACCACCTTTTTGAAATGTCATAGCACCTGCTTCAGCAGCTAATGGTTTACCAGTGATAGCCATCCAGTTTTTACCATGCAATACAGGTTTTTGAGAACGTTGTGATAAAGAAATAAAAAATGAAAGAAAAAAGATAAATGAGAGGAGAATATTTTTCATTAATATAAGTTTTGCCCTTAAAGATAGGAAGATGTTTAAAGTATAATACATTTCATAAGGGATAAAATAGTTATCCGGTTCAGGTGTGTTTTTTCCCCGATCAGTCTATTTCATATGGCAAGAGTTAGAGGCAATCTTACTTTAGCATAATGACCGAAGCTAACAAAATTAAATTCGGCAAAGGCTTCCGTATTATTATCCGTGTTTCTGAAAAATACAATTCAATGGACTTTGACAAACCAGTTAATAACAGGTAATAATTCCTGTATTTATTCACTCTTTATAAATAGCTGTATATGAAAAAAAATCATTTTTCTATTTCGTTTATCCTGTTATTGTTTTTGATAACAGGTTGTCAAAAAAACCTGAATAACCCATCTGAAAAACTAAATTCCAATTTAGAAGCCAATGAGAATTCAACCAAGGTACCCCAATCGCTAAAAGATTTTCATCAAGTAAATCTTATCTCAGACCTGGCCGACTTCAATCCGGCCCGTGTTGATACAAGATTAAATAATGCATGGGGGCTCTCTTCCAGTCCTACAGGTATTATCTGGATCTCTTCTTCCGGTGGAGGAAATAGTTTTGTAGTAAATAAAGAAGGTGTGCAGGCAATAGCACCGGTTAATATTCCATCGCCTTCTGACTTAACTGGTGGTGGTCAGCCTACCGGCCAGGTATTTAATAGCTCCACTGGTTTTAAATTACCCAATGGAAATGCTGCCCGTTTTATTTTTGCTGGCGCAGAAGGAACTATTTCTGGCTGGAATGGCGGCACAACTGCTGTAAGGAAAATCAATAAATCTCCTAATTCTTTTTATTCGGGATTGGCTATTGCAACAGATGCCGGCAACACTTTTTTATATGCTGCCGATTTCGCTCAGGGTAAAATTGATGTTTTTGATACAGGCTGGAATGAAGTAAGTAAGCCTTTTTGGGATGCAAATTTACCTGCAGGTTATTCTCCCTTTAATATTCAGGCTATCGGCAACCAACTTTATGTAATGTACGCTAAAGTGGGTCCTGATGGTGACGAAGTACATTCTCCTGGCACCGGAGTAGTGGACATTTATAATACAGATGGTTCGCTCAACAAACGCCTTGTAACAAACGGCCAGTTAAATGCACCATGGGGTGTAGCGAAAGCACCAAAAAGTTTTTGGGGAAGTGAATTTGATAACACACCTGGTGATGCTATTCTCATTGGCAATTTTGGTGATGGACGTATTAATGCCTACAGCAGTGAAGGAACTTTCCTGGGGCAGTTAAGGGCACATGGAGAACCAATAGTAATTGATGGTTTATGGGGAATCATGTTTGCTCCATCAACAGCTACAACTGTTGACCCCAACCGTTTATACTTTGCAGCAGGCCCGGCAGATGAAACGCATGGTTTGTTTGGATATATAATTAAATAAGGCCAAAGGGTGAGTACAATCAATATAAGGTCGGGCTTAATTGCCTGGCCTTTTTCTTTTATACAATCAAATATAATTTAATCGTTCAGGCGTCAATTTTTATACCTGCACATTTCCTGCTTATTTACTTTAACTTTAGTCAAACATTTTTTTCTTAAATAAAAATTAACTGACATGAGTTTAAAACGCAGGGATTTCATTCGTCTTACATCTGCCAGCACAGCACTATTGGGTTTGTCGTCTTTCAAGATATCACCACCTGATATTGAAGGAACACCATTGGAAAATCTTAAACCGATGACGGATGATGTGATTCCTATTTCTATTGAAGAAAGAAAAGCACGTGTTGAAAAAGCACAACGCCTGATGAAGGAAAATAAGATTGAAGCTATCATCCTCGATTCGGGAACATCATTGAAATATTTTACAGGCATCAGCTGGTGGCCCAGTGAAAGAACAATGGTAGCAGTTATTCCCGCTAAGGGAGACGTTAAATATGTTTGTCCTGCATTTGAGGCAGCACGTCTTCGTGAGCTTATCACTATTGGCAAAGAAGTAAGAACATGGGAAGAAGATGAAAGCCCTTACAAACAAGTTGCTCTCCTGTTTAAAGATTATGGCATCCGTAGCGGTAAAATAGGACTTGAAGAACGACTACGTTTTTTTATTTTGGATGGAATAAGAAAAGAAGCAGCACATCTTACTTATACTAGTGCAGATCCTGTAACTGTTCCCTGCCGTTTAATAAAATCAACTGCGGAACTTGCTTTAATACAAAAAGCGCATGATATAACTATTGCTGCTTACAAAGTTTGTATAGCCATGTTACATGAAGGAATGAGCCCCGGAGAATTCAGCAATATTTCAGAAGAAGCCCATAGCAAATTGGGAGTCTCTGGTGGGATAGGCGTGAATTTTGGTGAAGCAAGCGCTTATCCTCATGGAAGTATTAAACCACAACATTTGCAAAAAGGTGATATTGTTTTAATGGATGGTGGTTGCCAGGTGGAAGGATATAGCTCCGATATAAGCCGCACTATTGTATTCGGTGCTGAGCCAACTAAACGTCAGAGAGAAATATGGGATTTAGAAAAGAAAGCACAAGCTGCCGGTTTTGCAGCAGCCGTTATTGGTAGTCCCTGCGGTAATGTAGATGCTGCTGCAAGAAAAGTAATTACGGATGCAGGATTCGGTCCCGGTTATAAGATACCAGGCTTAGCACACCGTACAGGTCATGGTATAGGGATGGATGGACACGAATGGGGCAATATGGTAAAAGGAAATAAATTACCTATACAGACGGGCATGTGTTTTAGTGTGGAACCAACCATTTCTATCTATGGTGAATTTGGTATAAGGCTGGAAGATTGTGCGTATATCACTAATAGTGGTGCTAAATGGTTTTCACAACCAAGCCCTTCAATTGAACAACCATTTGTTGCATAAAAAATGATTAAAGACTTATTATTTCAATCTAATATTTCTCTATTAAAAGAGATAAAAAAGAGCACCTGTTTTCCACCAAAAAAAACTTTGTTTGTATCCTGTGGAAATTTCCCATCTTTGTCTATGGGAATATATACTATATTCACCAATGAAAATTAAAAGAAAACCCTTTAAATTCTAAATTTAAAAACATGGCAACAAAAAAGAAAGCTGCAAAAAAACCAGCAGCAAAAAAAGCAGTTAAAAAAGCAGCTCCTAAAAAAGCAGCAAAAAAAGCAGCTCCAAAAAAGGCGGCTAAAAAGAAATCAGCACGTAAACCAAATGCTGCATTTATGAAAGCACTTACTCCAAGTGCAGAATTAGGCGCAGTAATTGGAACTAAAGCTGTGCCACGTACAGAAGCTGTTAAAAAAATCTGGGTTTATATTAAAGCCAACAAATTACAGGACAGTAAAAACAGACGTATGATTAATGCCGATGCTAAACTGAAACCAGTTTTTGGTGGTAAAGGCCAGGTATCTATGTTTGATATGGCCAAACATCTTTCAAAACATTTGAAATAAAAAGGTTTTCTAACAAAAAAATCCCGTTACAGTTGTAACGGGATTTTTTATTTAAGGCTGTTTAAGATAAATATATAATTACCCTTTTGCAAATTCTGAACGAATCACATTCAATGCACCGCCTGCTTTAAACCATTCTATCTGCTGTGCATTATAAGAATGATTGGCTTGTATGGTTTCGCTGCTTCCATCTGCATGATTTAATACTACCTGTAAATTTTTACCAGGAGCAAATGCCTTCAATCCTTCAATATCAATAGTATCATCTTCCAGAATTTTATCATAATCAGCTTTATCAGCAAAGGTTAATGCAAGCATACCCTGCTTTTTCAAATTGGTTTCATGAATACGGGCAAATGATTTAACCAATACCACTCTCACACCTAAATGACGGGGTTCCATAGCTGCATGTTCCCTTGAAGAGCCTTCACCATAGTTTTCATCGCCTACCACTATTGTACCAACACCAGCAGCTTTATAAGCCCTTTGTGTATTGGGTACTGTGCCATATTCCCCGGTAAGCTGATTTTTTACATTATCTGTTTTTTCATTAAAGAAATTGGTTGCCCCAATCAATAAATTATTACTGATATTATCAAGGTGACCACGGAATTTTAACCACGGACCAGCCATACTTATATGATCGGTAGTACATTTTCCTTTTGCTTTTATCAGCAATTTCAACCCATTTAAATCGGTTCCTTCCCATGCGGGAAATGGATATAATAATTGTAAACGTTTACTATCCGGCTTAACATCTAATACTACCTTACTTCCATCTTCAGCCGGGGCCTGGTAACCTGCATCTTCAACTGCAAATCCTTTAACAGGTAATTCATCTCCACTTGGAGGATCAAGCTTTATTTTCTCACCTTTATCATTGATTAATGTATCTGTAAGCGGATTAAAAGTTAAATCACCGGCAATGGCCAGTGCTGTTACTAACTCAGGACTTGCAACAAATGCCATTGTGTTAGGATTACCATCTGCACGTTTGGCAAAGTTGCGGTTGAAAGAGTGAACGATGGTATTACGTTCCTGCTTTTCTGCACCTACACGTTCCCACATACCAATACAAGGTCCGCAGGCATTAGCAAATACCGTTGCTCCAATCTTTTTAAAAGTATCAAGGAAACCATCTCTTTCTATGGTATAACGCACCTGCTCACTTCCGGGAGTGATAGTAAATTCAGATTTTAATTTCAACCCCTTTTCACTTACCTGTTTGGCCAAACTAACGGCACGGCTTATATCCTCATAAGAAGAATTAGTACAGCTTCCAATTAAACCCACTTCAATTTTTGTAGGCCAGTTGTTTTTTGCAGCGGCTTCTTTCATTTGAGAAATTGGCGTAGCTAAATCGGGAGTAAACGGACCATTTAGATGTGGTTCCAGCTCACTCAGGTTAATTTCAATTACACGGTCAAAATATTTCTCAGGATTAGCATATACTTCAGCATCACCGGTTAAGTATTCTTTTATTTTATCAGCTTCGGCAGCCACTTCTTCACGACCTGTTGCTTTCAGGTACCGGCTCATGCTTTCATCATAACCAAATGTAGAAGTAGTAGCGCCTATTTCAGCACCCATATTACAAATAGTTCCTTTACCCGTACAACTCATTGCAGTAGCTCCTTCACCAAAATATTCAACAATAGCATTAGTTCCACCTTTTACAGTAAGGATACCCGCAACTTTTAAAATAACATCTTTGGGGGCTGTCCAACCATTCAATTTACCGGTAAGTTTTACACCAATCAATTTTGGCATTAACAATTCCCAGCTTAATCCGGCCATCACGTCACAGGCATCAGCGCCACCCACACCAATAGCTATCATGCCCAAACCACCTGCATTAACCGTATGGCTATCGGTGCCAATCATCATCCCCCCGGGAAATGCATAATTTTCCAATACAACCTGGTGAATAATACCGGCTCCGGGTTTCCAGAAACCAATGCCATATTTAGTAGAAATGGAAGAAAGGAAATTAAATACTTCCTCATTATCTGTTTTTGCTTTTGCTAAATCTGTTTTGCCTTCCTGTTTGGCAACAATTAAATGGTCGCAATGAACAGTAGAGGGAACAGCTACTTTTTTGCGTCCTGTGGTATCAAACTGAAGTAAAGCCATTTGAGCTGTTGCATCCTGCATCGCCACGCGGTCGGGTGCAAAATCGACATAAGCCTTTCCCCTTTCAAAATCCTTTATCTCCGCTCCTTTCCAAAGGTGAGCATATAATGTCTTTTCTGCCAGGGTTAAAGGGCGGCCCAATGCTTTTCGGGCGGCATTAACTTTGGAAGGCATTTCACTGTAGAGTTTCTTGATTAGGTTAAGATCGAAAACCATGGTAATAATTTGAAGATTTAGAAAATTGATGATGTGGTGGATAATGTTCTAACAGGAGTTGAGTTTCTGTAAAAAATCCGGAATGCTCATTTCCAAATTGACACATTTCCTATTCAGCACATCGAACAGGCTGCAAATTTACTTAAAACAACTATGTTATTAACTCTTATGCGCTTGTTTTGTTTAGTTTTTTTTAATTTCGCAATATGAACCGTCTTAAGAGTTTTGTGGAATGGCATGCTTTTGGAGTTTGCACCTATATCGGGGAGAGAATGGGAATTGCTTCATCAACCATTCGTAAATATTTTATTTATATTTCTTTTCTTACCATGGGTTCTCCTTTAATTGTTTACCTGTTTATTGCCTTTTGGATGAATATTAAAAATTATATCCTCAGTGCCCGTCGGAACCCTTTAAGGTATTTGTGATATTTTTTCACAAGAATTATTTTTTACTGAATTGATATCGTAAATTAGAAGAAAAACTTATCCTCTTGTTTGTACTTGAGTATAATTATAACGATTATGAGCAGTTGCTTAATGACATAGGCAAAAAACTTGGGCTGGAAGTAAAAAACTGCACACTCAATTTACCCGAAAATGTTGGAACAGGTTATCTGCGTTGTGTAAAATTACCCAATGGTTTACAGGTTAATATAATTAATGCCGGGCTAAACCAGGATTGGTTATCACACCGTACACAGAGTAAAGAAGAATATTATACTCTGCGATTTGATGAGCTGGAAATTCCCACGGAAATGACACTGGCTATTGATAAAAATGAAATATCTGCCTCAAAAACAGTTAAGGGAGTTGCTTACCTCACCAGTTCTCTTTTTGACTGGTATTACATTGCCAGCAACGGTGTAAAACTTAAAGGCATTAATATTTTATTCAGCAAAGAATGGGTTGCAAAATATCTTGGATTAAAAAATGCAGATGATGTATTAACTACTTACCTGTCACTTAAAGCAGAAAATTTTGATACCGACGCACTGGACGAAGAATATAAGGCTATGATAGAAGAGATAATGCTGGATAAAGGCCAGGGAGCTTTTCCTTTATTAACGCTTCAAAATCGTTTGCTTGCGCTGATTGAACGTTTCTTTTCCCGCTTATATGACCGCTCTGCCGGCAAAACTTTTTCGTTGAAAATTAGTAATTATGAAATGCAGCAATTAAAACACGTGGAAGCTTTGCTTTTAAAAAGTTTTTCGGGGCCACCGCCATCCATTCCTCAACTGGCAAAAGAAGCAGCCATGAGCCCAACCAAATTAAAAAAACTATTCAAAGCTGTATATGGAAATGCTATTCATGAATATTTTCAAAAAAAACGGATGCAGCACGCAGCTGATTTACTATTAAGCCGGAAATACAGCGTTAAAGAAATTGGCTCTGGACTGGGTTATGCCAACCTTAGCAATTTTACACTTGCTTTCAAAAAGGAATTCAATCGCCTGCCAAGCGAATTCTGATATTTATTTTATCTATACCTAAACAAATCATTAATAAATACCAAGTATTTATTTAAATTAGAGATGTCTTAATGCTTATCAGTTTTTATTTTATATAAAATGATAACCTATACTTACAATCATACTGATTATTCAGATTTTCTTCATGGTTTTGCTGATGCTTTGGGAGTTAAAATAAAAAATAATACACTGACTTTCCCACGCGGAGTTGGCGAAGGCTATATCAGACTCCTCTCCTTACCAGATGGGTTACAGGCCGTAGTTTCTGATTATAGTTTAGATGAAGATATTACAGTGTTCAGAAAAAAATCAAAAGAAGAATTTTACAATCTCCGGTTTGAAGAATTTTTTGTACCAGGAAACCTGGTGATAGAAATTAACGGAGAGATAATGAAAGAAAACGACAAAGTACATGCCGGTGCCAAATTGTACAGTACTCTTTTAGAAACCGGGTATACATTAAGCAAGGGAAGCAAATTAAAAAATATAAGTATCCTTATCAGCAAAGAATGGATGGCGAGCCATCTTGGAATATCGTCTTCCAACGAAGTGTTACAACAGTACCTTTCATTAAAAACTGCAGGTTTTAATTTTGCACCATTTGACAGTGAATATCGTT
>JBLMVP010000007.1:0-13782 GCA_050256755.1 Sphingobacteriales bacterium
TTTTGTTTTGCTCATTTTTACAAAGAGGTTTACCCCTTCTCCTTTGATAGATTTCCACTTTTTGGATGCCAGCCGTCTCAGTGTTTTAAGATAATCTTCCTCTTCAATTGCATCAATAGCTTTTCTAATACAATAGTCACTTACCTGTTTCTGTTTGAGTTCGTATTTAATTTTTATCCTGCCCCATTGTTTTATCCTGAATTTACCGCTGGCAAAAGCCTTCGCAAAACGCTCCTCGTTCAAATATTCTTCTTCTATCAGCTGCGATATACTTTCTTCCACTTCCTGTTTATGTAAACCAAAAGAATATAATTTTTCTTTTACTTCTGCATGGGAACGTTCCTGGTAGCCGCAGTAGTGACGGAGTTTTTGTAAGGCCTGTTCTTTGGTAAGTTGTTTTTTATACTGCATAAAAAAAGACGACATCTGTTACAAAGATGCCGTCTTTTAATGATTAAAAATTACTAAAGTTGGAACGAAACTATCTTATATTACCAATGGAGTTTTTTACAGTATCATGTTTTGTTTTAAGCACATTACTAATGGTATTCCCCTGTGCGTCAGTTGTAAAGGTGATAAGAATATCATAGTTGCCATCTACACCCATATTCATCAGCATTCTTAAAGGAATACCCGGAGGTAAACCATTTAAAGATAACCTTCCATTAGCATCCGTTTCTCTTTTATAGGTCTTACCATTATTGTCAACAAAAAATACGGAAGCTTTAATTACCGGTTCCCCGGGAGGTAAGCCATTTAATGAAATAGATGATACAGCGGGGAAGTCATCTCCTTTTGCTGTTATAGCTACACATGCTCCATCGCTGCAACTTATAGCCTTAATAGCCACATCCTGGCACTTCCATTTCCCCTGGTAAACTTTTCCAAAGTTTCCTTCTCCCAATTTTAATGTACCATCTTTTTCATCCACATGTGGATCGCCCCAAACTTTATTAGAAATTACTTCAGGCGCCATCCATTTGATGGGCCTGTTATTGTTAGGGTTTGTTTTCATCACCTGTGTTTGCATAGTTTGTTTAACACCAGTACTGGACTTGTACATCCCGGGCTCAGTAATATTTATTCCTCCTGCAGCATTTGTGCCCTGAGTATAATTAACATTCGGTTCGGTAATATTGATAGTGGCAATTTCTCCATTGATATTCATATAGGAAGATTCCATTTCACCATCTCCATCCAAATCCGCTATTATAATAGCATTATCTGTACGGTTACTTCTTACTGTATTATTATTTTGTGCTCTTGTGGTTGGGTTGTTATTATCAACTAAACCTGCATTTGCTTTTTCGCCAAACGTAGTTCCCTGTGTTTGTTTTGGAACAGTTACATTCATGGAAATACGGTTCGGCATACTATTGTTTTTTGTTTTCAAAGTTTGCTGGTTTTGCGATGCAGAAGTTTTTACCAGACCTTTTATATTTGATTCGCTTGTATTGATATTTTTTCCAATGTAATCATCATCACCAACGTTAATAATTATTTCATCATCTATATAATAATTCATTTCTGTGCTTATAGTATAGTTACCTTCATTTAAATCAGTAAACTCAAATTCACCAAATTCATTGGTTCGAAAAGTTTCATCTGCTGTACTACCTGAACTGCTTTTAAGATGAACATCCAGTCCGGGAATAGGGTCGCCAGGCATCATAGCAGCAGATATTACCGCACCTCCGGGTAACGCACCTCCAAGCAGTGATGCTCCCTGCGATAATGCACCTCCTGCAGCATGCAGACCTGCACTTACTTTTTCGCCAAAGCCTGTAAAAGTTGAACCTGCAATTATATCTGTCACACCATCACCATCCAAATCACCTACTGCTTTATTCAATGTTTTGTTTGATCTTGGACTCCATATTAAACCAGAAGCATTACTTGTTCTGTCGTTTGATTGATTGGATTTTGTCTTTGTTTTAATAAGTGCCTGTGCAGTTTCAACTGTACCTGTATCGGCAACTAAATCAATAGAGCAGTAATCATCTGCAGTCAGTAATTCACCAGCAACATCCATTCTTTTACTCAAATAAGCATCATAGCCCTTTTTAGATAAGAAAGCGCCTGCTACTTTTACTATATAATTTCCGGAAGGAACATTGGCAAAAAAGAATTCACCACAGGTTTCTGTATGGGTAGTGGCAACTGTTGTTCCGCTATTGCCATCAATTAAACAAACAGTTAGCCCTGCTACTCCATCACAATCATTATCTCCACCGGTTCGTAAATTATTTTTTCCTTCGTATAATGGATTTGTACCGCTATTCTCTTTTTCATCATACAAAGGATTTGATTTAACTGAACCAAGCTTTGCATCATGATTCACTCCATCTTCTTCTGAATATAAAGGTTGATATTGTCTTCTTCCCGTAGCCATACCACTTCCCGCTTCTCTTACATAAATATTAGTAACAACTCCTTTGCTTAAAGTTGCCGCTCCTGCTGCCGCACCTGCGCCTGTTGCCACTCCATTTCTTGCATAGGCAGCAGTTGACGCCCCACCTCCCATATTTGTGAGAGAAGAAACTGATTTGTTAGTTACAATACCTGATGTATTGTTTCCACTCCATGTTACTCTTCCTAATAAAATATTTCTTGCTGCTAAATCCCGGTGAATAATGCCACTCTTTTCCAATACATGTGGTAATACTAATGATTTTTGGGGGTCAGATGATGACCCGGTAGCCTGTTCAGTTATGTTTTCATAATCAGCCGCATCATCCGGACAGGCAAAAGTTTTTTCTTCTATTGTTCCGTCGGGAAAAGTTTTCTTTACAGTAACTGGCCCACAACTTTCTCTTGTTATATTTCCATAAACTGGTCTGCCGGGTCTATATGCTCTTCCTGTTGCTAATCCACTTGCCTGATCCCGTGGAGATATAATTTCTCTTTTATTAACTGTTGGCAATATCCTTTTGCCACTTGCCCGACCGGTTGCTATATCTCTTGGAGATAAAATTTTATGTACACCACTTTCATCAATGGCTATTTCTCTTTTATTTACAGTTGGCAATAATCTTTTACCACTTGCCTGTCCGGCTGCTGCATCTTTGCTCAAAACTATATCCTCATATTTAACATTGGCAATATGTTTTCTTCCTGTCGCCATTCCGCTCCCTGTTTCCCTTGCAATACCAAATGATTTGGTAATCCCTAAGCCAACAGTAAATAATTTAATGTTTCGTGTTTGTTCTGCCGGGACGTCAATACCTCTTGCCAAATCAACCAGGCGGATGGATGATTTTGATTGGATGTAATCGGTAGCAATAAAAAAATGTGTTGTATGAGAGATGGGATAAACAATATTAATATTTCCTGAAAAGCCCGGGTAAAAGTTTTTACTGCCTCCATCAAAACGATATAAAGCTCTTTGCGCACCCAATTGCCCAATACTTAAAGCACCCGGATTATTTAAAAACATACCGCCCTGTAAGTCGGCGGCAAGTTGCACCCGTTTACCAAAACGGAAGCTGGGACCAAACGCCAGATAACCATTAAAGGGTTTACCACTCTGTATTTGCAGTTGGTCTTTTTGTAATTTTCTTTCGGTTAAAAAATTATTGAGTGAATTATCACTGATCGTTCCGGGAATAAACCCGCTGGATAAACCAAGACCAACATTACCAAAATAATAACGACCAGACATTTTAGTGGCTAAGCTGTTGCCGCGGAACAAGGTATTTTCATTACTGTTTACACCAAAAGAAGCCCCTGTATTAATACCAAAACTCCATGCATCTGACTGTAAAGAATAACTACGATTGTGATTGCTTCTTGATGAATTTTGATTGAAAGCTTTTGTCGCTGATTTATTGCTGAGAGATGAATTATGATCATTTGAACGATCCTGTGCCTGTACAATTGAATGGATAGTAAATAGCAGGTAGAGGAAACTCTGCGCGGTTTTGCGTTTCATGAGATTTGGGTTTGATTACAAAATAGCAATTAGTTCTTACAAATACAAATAACAGGCAGCGGACTTAATATGATTTTTATAAAATTCAAAAGGTTGTCTTTTTACAGACAACCTTTTGAATTTTGTAAGCTGCTTAAAATACTTATTGTATTGGCGTATACTCTTTAAATAATTTTATCTGAGTTGATTCCACCAGTTTACGGTAATTTTTCCATTGTGCATCAAAGAATGCATTTACTTTTTGCACTGCTTCATTAATTGCTTCATCAGCTATCTTTAAAGCATTCTCTTCATTCCTGCCGGGTGCTGCTAATTTTTGACTGGGAGCAAACCTTGCAAGGTTGTACTGCTGCATGACAGTATTTTGATTAAACCTTGTAATACCCTGGCGTTCGTCTGTTTTACCAAAGATGAAGTTGCGGATTGATTTTAATGAATCTGTAATTGCTTTACTTGCTTTACGTAAAGTATCTGCATTGTTTCCTTCCATATCTTTTAGCTCTGCTTCTATTTTCTTAACCACATCTTCTGCATCGGTGATACGGTCAACAGCTTCCGTAAGTTTAGTGCCAACTTTATTAACCCTCTCGGTAAATTTCTCTTTAGCAGCATAAATATTTTTTGGATTATCAAATCTTGGATCTGGTTTTACAACCACCGCTGTTGAATCAGCTTCTTTACCTAAACTCACTACCATTTTATATGTGCCCGGATAAACAATGTTTCCCGTTGGCTCCGGTGAATTCGGTTTTGGTTTGGGAGAACCCGGTTGACGAACCCCTTTCTTTGCAAAATTCCAGAATATTCGGTTGAATCCTGTATCAGCTTTTGCTTTATAAGTGCGGATGAGTTCATTGGCTTCTGTATAAACTTTCACCGTAACAGAGTCTGTTTTTGTTTTTGCTGCAGCTGTATCTTTTGGATTGTTTGGTTTTACAAAGAAAGAAATCATGGCGCCTCTTTCCCTGTTTTCTCCTTCATACATTCCCCATGTACTCCATTCGTAACCCGGAGCGTTACGGAATGATGCCTGATAAGCAACAGGTGCCTCGAACATCGTCACTTTTTTATCAATAGTTTTTCCTGCATTAGCAGCAATCTTTCTTAACGGGCGAATATCATCAAGCACCCATAATGCCCGGCCAAAAGTTGCAATTACTAAATCCGCTTCTCTTTCCTGAATGGTTAAATCATAAGTAGAAACAGATGGATAACCGTTTTTCCATTGCTGCCAGGTGGCTGCATTATCAAAGCTTACCCAAAGTCCCTGCTCAGTGCCTGCAAAAATTAAATTAGGTTCTGTTGGATCCTGTATCACACACAAGGCATAACCACTCACCCCTTTATTCGCCAAAATATTTTCCCATGTCTTTCCAAAATCTTTGGTTCGGAAAATATAAGGTTTAAAATCACCACGGCGATAATCATTGGTTACTACAAACGCTTCGCCTGCATTATACCGTGAGGTTTGTATTTGCGGTACCCATGCGCCAACAGGCATACCCGGAATTTTTCCACGAAAATTGGTCCATGTTTTACTTCCGTCCTGTGTTAATTGCACATTACCATCATCAGTACCTACCCATATTACTCCCTTTTGTTTAGGAGATGGGGCAATTGCTAAAATAGTAGTATAATTTTCTGCACCGGTAATATCTAATGTTAATCCACCATTGTCATCCTGTTTTTGTTTGGTGCTGTCATTCGTTGTTAAATCAGGAGAAATAATATCCCATGTTGTTCCTTTATCAATACTCTTATTTAAAAACTGGCTTCCGTAATAAACAGTTTTACTATCAAATGGGTCAAGCGCAATACCAGAGTTCCAGTTGAAACGCATTTTTGTTTTTGCATCGGGTGTTGGTGGACGGATACCTTCTGACAAACCTGTTACTACATTATATCTTCCTACGGAACCACCCTGACTCATCGCATATACCCATGTATTATCTTCCGGATCGGGAACCACATCAAATCCATCTCCACCCCATAAGTTATCCCAATAATAGTTTCTTATTCCTCCATCTGTCCACATATAACCCGGCCCGCGCCAGCTACCATTATCTTGCATACCACCCATTACATTGTATGGGATTTGATTGTCTGTATTGATATGATAAAATTGACCAACAGGAATTTGTTCATCAAACTTCCACGTTTTACCGCGGTCGCGGCTTAAACCAATGCCACCATCATTTCCTTCAATAATTAAATTGGCGTCGTTAGGATTAATCCACCATGCATGATGGTCGGGGTGTATGCCACTATATGGAATTAATGTAGAAAATGATTTCCCTCCATCTTCACTTAAAGTAACTGTTGAGTGGATATCATAAATGCGATTTTCATTTTTGGGATCAACATAAATCTCCTGGTAATAAAAAGGACGGTCAGTTACTTCGGTTGCTTTGCTGTTTATTAGTTCCCATTTAAAACCTCCATCATCGCTCCTGTATAAGCCGTTTTTAGTGGCTTCAACTTTTGCATACACACGGCTGGGCATGCTGCGGGAAATGGCGATACCAATACGTCCAAGGTTGCCTTCCGGCATCCCATCTTCTTTTGATAATTTTTTCCAATTCTTTCCCCCATCAACAGTAACATAAAAACCACTTCCGGATCCTCCACTTTTTGAACTCCAGGGAGTACGCTGAAATTGCCATAAACAGGCAAATAATTTATTGGGATTAGATGGGTCCATAACCAAATCAGCACAACCGCTGGTATCATTGGTATACAACACTTTTTCCCATGTTGCTCCGCCATCAGTAGATTTATATACGCCACGTTCAGGGTTGGGCGAATAAGGATTACCAATAGCCGCTGCATAAACGGTGTTTGGATTAGTTGGGTCAACAATTACACGGTGAATATTCCTTGTTTTTTCCAAGCCCATTCTCTTCCATGTTTTACCAGCATCCAAACTTTTAAAAATTCCTTCCCCAATATTGAGGGAGTTTCTTGGATTTCCTTCACCTGTTCCAACCCATACTACATCCGGGTTGCTTTGCTGAATGGCTATTGAACCTATGTTGATGATAGGTTGTTCATCAAAAACTGGTTTCCAGGTAGTACCGCTGTTTTCGGTTTTCCAAACACCACCTGAAGCTGTTCCAACATAAACAATATCAGGATTGTTCCATTGCGCATCAATAGCAACTACACGTCCGCTCATACCAGCAGGACCGATATTACGGGGTTTGTAATTTTTAAATTGGTTAAGATTTACAGTTTGTGCAAACGTAAAATGAAAACTCATGGCAAGTATTGCCCATGCAGTTAGTTTTCTCATGATAGTAAAAATTTAGGTGCTGAATTTCGGGAATAACCGTCAGGGAACAAAAAAGATTATTTCAGCGGTAAAATAATCAGGTTAATACAAAAAATTCCCCCCGTTTGGGGGAATTTTTTACATTTAAAGACGGGGTAAACAAAAGCACGGACCAATTAGTTCTTCTTGTCAGTTTCTTTGTTTGTGTTGTTATATTTTTTTTCTGCTTCTTTTGCTTTTTCAAAATCAAGCACCACTCCATTGATGCAATAACGCAAACCTGTTGGCGGAGGGCCATCATCAAACACATGACCCAAGTGACTTTTACAACGGCCACATTCCACTTCCGTTCTTTTCATTCCATAAGAATTATCGGGCAGGTAAATAATGCTTCCTTTACTGATGGGTTCATAAAAACTGGGCCATCCGCATCCACTTTCAAACTTGGTATCGCTTTTAAATAAAGGGTTACCACAAACTGCACAATAATAAGTTCCCACCTCTTTAAAGCTTTCAAACTTACTTGTCCATGGACGTTCTGTTCCTTTCTGGCGGGCTACATAATATACATCTGCAGGCAGTGTTTTCCTCAACTCCTCGTCACTAAAGTTTACTTTGGAAGAATCATTTCTGGAGTAGGCCGGTATCTTTTTACTTGTATCCATTTTTATATCTCCTGTTTTTGTATTTGATTGGGAATAGCTGCATTGGTTAAACACAATGGGCAACACCAGTAATAATAAACTTTTCATTGACATATTTATAATTTCTACACCAAAAGTACGAATCAGGTATACCTTTTGGATGTCATGTTTAAGACATCCCTCTTTCTTTAACAAACAATTGATAGCGTTGTTCTCCTCTAAAAAGCCGTGAAAATGTTAATAAAAATGTAAGAAGCTTCTACTATATTTGTCGACTCACAAGGTTAGTAAGCATTATGTTTAATTTAATATTATTTGGTCCCCCGGGTAGCGGCAAAGGAACACAGTCAGAAAAGCTGATTGAAAAGTATGGTCTTATCCATCTTTCCACCGGCAATTTATTAAGAGAGGAAATCAACAATAAAACTGCCCTGGGTTTAGAAGCAAGGAGTTTTATGGATAAAGGACAACTGGTTCCTGATGAGGTGGTGATAGGAATGGTGGGCAGTTTCTTTGATAAACATAAGGATGCTAAAGGTTTTTTGTTTGATGGTTTCCCCCGGACTAATGCACAGGCAGAGGCGTTGGATAAATTATTAACGCTTAAAAAAACCTCCATTGCAGTAGTACTGGCTTTACAGGTGAGTAAAGAAGAGTTAGTAAAACGATTGATGAACCGTGGCTTAACCTCGGGCAGAAGCGATGATACTAACGAATCAGTAATAAGAGCCAGGATAGATGAATATGAAGCCAAGACTGCTGCGGTAGCTGATTACTACCAGCAGTTTGATAAAGTTGTTTTACTAAAAGGAGAAGGTTCGGTGAATGAGATATTTGATTCATTATGTAATGAAATTGATGGCAGAATGGAAGCTGCGGCCTGATATATAATAATAAAACTTTGGATAAAGCGCTGCGAATTCAGCGCTTTTCTTATTTTAACGGTTCGAATGATTGCAATATGAATGAACAGAAACAAAAATTTCTCAGGGAAGATTTTATCCCGCTTGTAAAACACCTGGCCCCTGACTCACCTGGAAAATGGGGAAAAATGAACGGTCAGCAGATGGTAGAACATGTAGCTGATTTCTTTAAGGTATCAACCAATAAAATTCAATTTGAATTGAAAACTCCACGGGAGCATTTACCCAAGTTTAAAGAGTTCCTGATGAGTGAGAAAGAGTTTAGAGAAAATACAAAGGCCCCGGTGTTACCGGAAGAGCCATTTCCTTTACGTAATAATATTATGCAGAATGCCGTGACGGAGCTGGAGGGTGAAGTAAACAATTTCTTTGACTATTTTAAAGATGATGCTGAAAAGAAAACCTTACACCCTGTATTTGGTGAATTAAATTTTGCTGAATGGGTGCAGTTGCATCACAAACATGTAACGCATCATTTAAAACAGTTCGAATTAATAAGCTAAAAAAGGGCGTTTGTAATACAAAAACCTGCATGATACTATGCAGTTTTTTTATTAATTCAACTTTTATCAAAAAGAAAAGCTCAAATGTATCATTCCTCTTGAACTGAGTTTGGTTTGCCCACTGGCAAAATCCTGTGCAAATGGTAATTGAATATTTGCCCCAACAGAGATTTTATTAAACCCAACTTCTATTCCGGCCGAACCAGCAAGCAGGTACCCGTTTGTTTCCTCCACCTTAGTTTTTTCTAATGTATTAAAACTGCTGTGCTCGTACATCATCCCTATATTCGGACTGATAATAGTTTCGTTTTTACTGATTGAATAAAAAGCAAAACTGCTGGCAGTAAAACGGTTGCCAAACTTATATTCATCCAAATTGGTATTATTGATCTTATAATTCAGGTTGGTACTTAAACCAAACTTACTGATGCGCAGGTTATGTATCAGGTTCAGCATAAAATCCATACTGCCTGTTCCCGCCTGTGAATTAGATAATGCTATAATTTCCGGTCCAGCAATATCTACATTAAATTTTCCTGTGGGAAGTTTTATTCCCCCGCCCAGCCAGAGTTGCTGTGTTACCAGTTTTTTATTGCCTGTTGAAGAAGCTAAATCAAAGAGTTTATAATTAATCATCAACGCCACATCACCCAAACCGGAATGATTCATTATCCCATCGTCTGTTTTTTGATGAATGATATTGTAAGGTACAAATACCAGTGCCTGCCATTTCTTACCCAAATTCCATCCACCCCATAACTCCGTTGTTTGAAAGAAGTCTTTACTGAACTGTTCAGGGTTATCTTTTAAATGGGTCGTAAAATATTTGTATTGATGGCGAAGACCAATAAATTTTTGATTGAATTGCGGCAAATTACCGATATAATAATTTCCCGTGCCGCATCCGCATATATCACAGGCGTGGGACGGGAACATACTCACCAATAGCACTAAAATAAATAGAATTCTTTTTTTCATCAATGTTAGTTTTAAAAATAAATAGTTACATCAGCTCATGGCTGAGTTTAAAAAAATTAAAAACATAAAACTAACTTATACAAGGAGGCCGGAGTAAAGCCAATTGAAAGGAGGATGATAAGCTTGAAGTATAGAAACTATAACTTTTTAAGATTATGCTGTTTGGATAAACATATACCTGTATCGAATTACAAAATAAAACTGGGCTGTTACCCTTATTGGTACGGTTGTTATTTTGCTGTTGCTGCTGTTCCTCTTTTTGTAATTGTTTTTTTAAATAGCATTTTCCGTTGCAGTGCATTTGAGGTTTGTTACGGTTTTCGCAAATATTCTTGACGATATAATCACGGTTAAGGTAAAAATCAGCCAATACAGCATAATAGCGAAAGCTTTGCAATGTCAGGGAAAAAATAATTAATACCGCTATAACTTGTTTATGCCACATTTGGTTAGTTAAAATCGCCTCAAACCTATATCCGAAACTACAAGATGGGTATGATAAAAATCATGCATACACCTGATAGTTTTTTTGAACTAATTTCGTTTTCCTAATAAGTTAATTGCCGTATGAATAAACTAGAAAATTTTGTTGCTGGTAAATGGTTTACCGGTGAGGGGGATGGTCAGCCTTTATATAATGCTGTAACCGGAGAAATAATTGGTGCCGCTTCAAGTAAAGGGCTTGATTTTAAAGCAATGACAGATTATGCCCGTAAAACCGGTAACCCCAATCTCCGCAAACTCACCTTTTATGAAAGAGGAAAGATGCTGAGAGCACTGGCATTGCATCTTCGTAATCATCTTGATAAATTTTATCAAATCAGTTACCAAACAGGCGCCACCAAAGCAGATAGCTGGGTGGATATTGAAGGAGGCATTGGTAATTTATTTGCCAACGCATCGCTTCGTCGCAAATTTCCTGATGAAACATTTTGCGTTGATGGCGAAAGTCATATACTTGGTAAGAATAACACTTTTATGGGTACGCATATTCTTGTGCCTAAAGAAGGAGTGGCCATACATATCAATGCTTTCAACTTTCCGGTATGGGGAATGCTGGAAAAAATTGCCGTGAATTTATTAGCTGGTGTTCCTGCCATTGTAAAACCGGCAACTGTAACTTCTTATTTAACGGAAGCCGTTACCAAAGAAATTATTGCATCAGGTATTTTACCGGATGGTGCTTTGCAATTAATCTGCGGGTCCGCCGGTGATTTGCTGAATCATGTAGAATCGCAGGATGTTATAACCTTTACCGGTTCGGCATCAACGGGTTTAATGCTAAAGTCTCACAAAAAAATTCTCAGCGAATCGGTTCCCTTCAATATGGAAGCAGACAGTTTGAATTGTATTGTTTTGGGTGATGATGTAACACCTGGTAAACCCGAGTGGGACATTTTTATTAAAGAGGTGAGAAAAGAAATGACAACTAAGGCAGGACAAAGATGTACTGCCATCCGCAGAATATTTGTCCCTTCAGCTAAAATAGAAGATGTTTGGAAAGCAATCGCCACTTCATTATCACAAACAACTATCGGTAACCCATTAAATGAAAAAGTAAGAATGGGTTCGCTGGCCGGGCAGGGTCAAAGAGAAGAATTGAAAGCACAGGTTCAAAAATTATTGGCTTCTTCACAAATTATTTATGGCTCGCTAGACAGTGTAAATGTTATTGACGCTGATGCAAACAAAGGAGCATTTTTTTCTCCTTTATTATTGATGAATGATAAACCATTTGAATCAAATGAATCACACGAAATAGAAGCATTTGGACCAGTAAGCACCATCATGCCGTATAAAAACATGAGTGAAGCTATTGAATTAAGCAAAAAAGGAAAAGGTTCTTTGTGTTCTTCTATCGTAACTGCTGATGACAAAATTGCCCGGCAATATGTATTAGGTGCAGCTACACATCATGGAAGAATTTTAGTATTGAATAATGATTGTGCTAAAGAATCAACAGGCCATGGTTCACCATTACCCTTATTAGTACATGGCGGGCCGGGCCGGGCCGGTGGCGGTGAAGAGATGGGCGGCGTTCGTGGTGTAAAACATTATATGCAGAGAGTAGCCATACAAGGTTCGCCAACAACTATAACTGCAATTACAAACGTTTACCAGCAATATTCCAAAGGAAAAGAACCCGGCATTCATCCATTTAAAAAACATTTTGAAGAATTAATAATAGGCGACCAGCTGATAACAGAAAAAAGAACTATCACCAGTGAAGACATAGATAAATTTGCTGATTTAAGCGGCGACCATTTTTATGCACACATTAAAACAACAGACTTTACCGGAACTATGTTTGAAAGACAAGTAGCACATGGATATTTTATTATGAGTATTGCAGCTGGGTTATTTGTAGATGGCTATGAAAAGAATCCCGTGCTGTTAAATTATGGTATTGATGAATTGCGTTTTACTAAACCTGTTTATCCCGGTGCCGAAATCCATATCCGTTTTACCTGTAAAGAAAAACTACCACAGGATAAAAAGGAAGAAACCGATATTGATAAAGGCATTGTAAAGTGGCTGGTGGAAATGATTGATGAAACAAATGAAATAACGGGAGTGGCAACCATTCTTACAATGGTAAAAAAGAAAAAACAGTAAATTCTTGTCTTTGGTTTTTAGTTGAAGTAATTTAATAGAAGAAATATAAAAGTTATGTCAGCAGGTATTAAAGAAGGATATGTAAAATCTGAAACACATAAAGGAATTACCTCAATCGAGTTCTTCCACCCGCAGAGCAATTCACTGCCCTCTAATTTGCTTCATGATTTGGCCGTGGCAATAAAACATGCAGGTAATGATCCCAGTACTGTGGTAGTGATTATTCGTTCGGCAGGGGAAAAAGCCTTTTGTGCCGGTGCTTCTTTTGATGAATTGATGGCAATTAAAAATGAAAAAGAAGGGTTACAATTTTTCAGCGGCTTTGCACATGTCATTAATGCCATGCGCAAAAGTTCCAAGTTTATCATAGGCCGTATTCACGGCAAATGTGTAGGTGGTGGTGTTGGATTAGCTGCTTCAATGGATTATGCTATTGCCATGGAAAGTGCCGAAGTAAAGTTGAGTGAACTGGCAATAGGAATTGGGCCTTTTGTGGTTGGTCCGGCTGTGGAAAGAAAAATTGGTAAAGCAGCATTTACTCATTTATCTATTGATGCTACCATGTGGCGCAACAGCGACTGGGAAAGAAGAAAGGGTTTATTTGCGGAGGTGTATAATACATTTGAAGATATGGATGAAGCAATAACCAGGCTGGCTAATACTTTGTCACATTCAAGTCCTGAAGCAATGGCTGAAATGAAAAAAAATTTCTGGAAAGAAACCGAACACTGGGATGAATTGTTAATAGAAAGAGCAAAGATTAGCGGAAAACTGGTATTGAGTGAGTTTACAAGAAATGCCATTAATAAATTCAAAGCTAAATAGAGAAGATATTTAAGCAACTAAGATGATTCAAACTTTTTCTGAAGATAATTTCCAATTACTCTGCAACAAGCTGGTCCGTAAAGACAAAGAA
>JBLMVP010000008.1:0-3422 GCA_050256755.1 Sphingobacteriales bacterium
AACTCCTGATTTACTAAATTTGTATTTTTTACTGATTTATCTTCAACTGGTTATCAATCATGAAGTGTTTGAAAAACCAATAAAAACAGGTATTATTGGTGTATTATTATATTTGAGCAAATATTATACATTTTGGTTTTTCCTGGCTCATCTTTCAGTTACTCTGTTTTTGGAATTGTTTAAAAAAAAGCCTTTTCCCCATATATGTTTATCATACTTAAAAATTATTTTGGTTTTTATGGCGGGCTGTGGCTTATGGATTATTTGCCTTTCTGTAAAATATAAACAACCCCTTATTTCCACATCCGGTTCTTACAATCATTCCATAGTAGCTACTGGAGAAATTAATCATGAATGGCTAAAGGGTGGTATAATTGCGCCTTATAAAAACAATCTCTTTGCCTGGGAAGAGATTACACTATGCTATCCCCATAAAGACTGGAGCCCTTTTGACAGCAAAAAAAACTTGTTGACTCAATGGCTTCTTGTCAAAAATAATTTTAAGATAGTATTTGATTACCTGAATGCATCTACCCGCTATGGTTTTTACCTTAATCTGATAATACTTCTGTTAATACTAAAAAGTTACGGCTTTAAAAAAGAGCTTTTGGGGAACGTCAATTTTCGGTTAATCTTATTTGGAGTAATCTTTTTTTCAGGTTATCTCTATATTCTTTGTGTTTACCGTTATATAAGGATTCTTTATTTTCTCAGTGCTTTATCCATTACAGTTTTTTTAAGTGAAAAATTAAGAACCTTTAATATTGGTCGATTCTATTCTGTTGGAATTATACTATTATCATATTGCCTGTTCACTTACCATGTAGCTAACACATTTTACGCTACAGAGCGGGATGTATGTTATTACCCCGAAAATCAATCAGCCGTTAAAAAACTATTAACCTCTGATGATAAAGTAATTTCTTCGTTAACATTTTTTGGATTCCCCTTTATTACTGAAGTGAGATACCAGCATTATGGTAGTTATAATGGATATAATAAAGATGAAAATGCCTTATTAAAGGATATTAAAAAATACAAAATAACTGCTGTTATTATTCCTGACACAACAACATATATACCTTCTTTTTTTTCAAAGCTTGAAAAAGTAAGTTTCCCATTAAAGGGACTATACCTTTATAAGATTGATACAGCTTTATTAAATAAATAGAAATCTAATGGAGGTTATTATTTTTCTATCAAATATGTAATGGCCAACTCATATCCCTTCAACCCTAATCCAAAAATACTTCCTGCCGCTTTTCCACTAACATGAGAAAGTTTACGGAAATCTTCCCTGGCATATACATTGGAGATATGTACTTCAACCACCGGTGATTTAATTGCGGCGATTGCATCACCAATAGCTACAGAAGTATGGGTATATCCGGCAGGATTTAAAACAATCCCATCAACTTCATAACCTACTCTTTGCAGCTCATTAATTAATTCGCCTTCTATATTACTCTGATAATAAGTTAAAGTAACTTCCGTGAATTTCTTTTTTAAATCTTCAAAAAAATCTTCAAAAGATTTATTGCCGTAAACATCTGTTTCCCTTTTGCCAAGCAAATTAAGATTGGGGCCATTGATGATAGCTATGCGTTTCATACAGCTAATATAAGCAAGAGAAAAGAGATTACTGCGGAATTGCTATTTAGATTTAACCCTCAACCGGTAAATAAGCGCCGGCGAATAAATAACTGAACCCCTGCCATTTCGCATATCCATAAAAAAAACAGAAACCCGCAAATCAAATTCCCCGGTTTTTTTTGGCTGGAATATATAGGAATAGTTATTACCTGATTTCTTTAATAAACCCATTTCAGTAACAGTATTATCCAAACTTTGAAAAGAAATATAATTGAGATCTTTGGTGCTGTAGAATTTAAACTGTACTGTATCCCCCACCCGCTTATCAATATACAAATGAAAGGGAGAAACTTTCGAAAGTTCGTTTGCAAAAAATCCTTCATCTACAAAAGGCCAGTTGCAAAAAGTGTTAGCGGATATAGCCGTATCTAATAACTGCCATTCAGGTTTTAATGGGAAGTGTTTGTAAACAAAAGTTTCAGGAGTTGCAAGAAAATATTTTTCATTCCTGCTTTTGTGATATTGCCCGGTGGAATAATCAGTATAACCGCTACCCCAGGTAGCATCAATCAATTCCCATTCACCATTAAGTTTTACAGCATTCCATGAATGGTCAGAGGGCAGTTTATCAGGATTTAGAATTATATCCGAATACAAAATACGGCCAGTTCCATTAACAGTAATACATTCAATCCCAAACTTCCTGCAGAAATATTCCATCAGGTTGGAATAACCGCTGCATAAAGCCTTTCCCGATTGTATCAAAGCAGTGATATCATTTTGCCGGATGCTATTATCGCTCACAGCTTTATAATTGTACCCGATATTTTCTGAAATCCAGTAAAAAGCTGCTCTCACTTTATCTATATCTGTAGTAAATTTTTTATTGACAGCATCTATGAATATATCAAGCCCGGTCTGGTTAGTTACTTTTGCAGGATAGTTTTTTACAAAAGCATCCGCCTCTGTATATTTTTTTACTGACTGATTAAACCCAGTGGCAAACAGAGTAAATGACAGGAAGACAAGAAATATTTTTTTATACATTGGCGTTAAGCTACGTATACAAATATAACAGCCAATACATATTAATATTGGCTGCAAAAAGTTAAAAGAAAATATAAATTATAAAAAAAGGGATGCGCTAATTATTTTTTATCATACTAATAAAATCGTCAAACAAATAACGACTGTCATGCGGACCGGGAGTACTTTCAGGGTGATATTGTACTGAGAAAGCAGGCTTATCTTTTAATCTTATTCCTTCAATGCTTTCGTCATTCAGGTTCACATGCGTAATTTCTATATTAGAAGCCTTGCGAACAGATACAGAGTCAACACCAAAACCATGATTCTGCGTTGTGATTTCACACAAACCAGTTATAACATTTTTAACCGGGTGATTTAATCCACGATGCCCGTGATGCATTTTAAAAGTTGGGATATCATTGGCTAAAGCTAGTAGCTGGTGTCCTAAACAAATCCCAAAAGTGGGCTTATTCTCTTTTAAAACATCTTTCACTGTTTTGATAGCATAATCCATTGCAGCAGGGTCGCCCGGACCATTGGAAATAAAATATCCTTTGGGATTAAATGCTTTCAACTCTTCTATAGATGCTTTAGCCGGAAATACTTTTACAAATGCCCCCCTGTCAACCATGCACTGAATAATATGTTCCTTTGTTCCATAGTCAAGAACAGCAATTCTTATAGGCGAATTTTCATCACCCGCTGTATACGGCTCTTTTGTACTAACTAAACTTGCCAATTCCAAACCATCCATTGATGGGACTTTAGCCAATAGTGTTTTTAGTTGTGCTATATCCGAA
>JBLMVP010000009.1:0-17445 GCA_050256755.1 Sphingobacteriales bacterium
AAATCATTGACACCCACACCCATTTATACCTTTCTGAGTTTAAAAACGATATAGATGCAGTTATTGAAAGAGCAGCCAAAGAAGGGGTATCCCGCCTTTATTTACCCAATATAGATAATGAGGTAATTGATGACATGATTCAGTTGGAAGAAAAATACCCGGGAAAATGCTATGCCATGATGGGGCTTCACCCATGTTCAGTAAAAGAAAATTATAAACAGGAACTACAAATTGTTGAGGGCTGGTTAACTAAAAGAAAATTTGCAGCAGTTGGAGAAATTGGATTGGACTATTATTGGGATATATCATTTAAAGAACAACAAATAGACGCTTTCAATAAGCAAATTGACTCGGCTATTCAATACAATATTCCAATTGTTATTCATTCAAGAAATTCTTTACAGGATTGCATAGACATAGTTAAACAAAAACAGGACGGAAGATTAAAGGGAATTTTTCATTGTTTCTCGGGAAATACGGATGAAGCTAAACAAATCATTGATTTAGACTTTTTGATGGGTATTGGCGGAGTGATAACCTACAAAAACTCAGGGTTAGCAGAAATAGTTGCAGCTATTGACATGAAGCATTTAGTAGTGGAAACAGATGCACCATATTTAACGCCGGTTCCTTACCGTGGAAAAAGAAACGAACCTGCTTATTTAAAATATGTGATTGATAAAATTGCTGCTATTAAAAATATTTCTTTTGAAAAAGTAGCTGAAATAACAACTGTCAATGCCAAAAATTTATTCGGTAGCTAAGAGGTGAAATAGTATTTTTGCTGCCCTTAAAATGGAGACTTGTCCGAGTGGTTGAAGGAGCACGCCTGGAAAGTGTGTATACGGGAAACCGTATCAAGGGTTCGAATCCCTTAGTCTCCGCATAGCAACACAATGGTGTTGCTTTTTTATTTTATTATGGCGATTAAAAAGAAAGAGCTCCACTGTTGCGAAGCTCTTTACCCGTTTGTATTAACCTTAAACCAACCGACGATAAAAAATTACCTCCGTTGAAAATCGTGTTTCTGAATAAATATCTGGCGGTTTAATCTGCGTTCCATTATTTTCGCTCTTCTTCTTTCACGTGGTGTAACTACACCGTCACTGACAGCACGTCTTTCATAATGATTAACCCTTGCGTTTTCTAATCTTAAACGCATAGCTTCACCATGGGTTAAGTTTCCATTGTGTACACCTTGTACAATACGTAGGTGTTCATGATGATTAATTGTTGCTCCTCGACGCTGGGCTTCAGCAGTAAAAGAAGTTCCTGCTAATATCAGGGCTAAAAGGGGAATTTTTGTTTTCATAACTGTACTTTTTAATGTTCAGGTTTACGTCTATAAAATATCTTATAAAACCATAGACGTAAAAGCAAATAAAAAGTTTAATTACAAAAATAAAGGAGGAATTACAAGCCAAGTTTTTCAACAGCTACCTGGGCAGCTATCTGGCTGGCGTCTTTTTTATTGTAGGCTTTACCTTCGGCAATATTTTCACCATCAACAACTGCTGCAACGGTGAATAAGCGACGTCCGTTTTCAAAACGTTCATCTAATGTTTCAAACTCAAGTATCTTACCATTTTTATTGGCCCAGCCATAGAGCTTGTTTTTATGATTAATTTCAAGCAGTTCCAAATCCTCCATAAACATATGCGGAAAAATAATAGATTTCATTATCCATTTCTTGGTATGCCTGTATCCGAGATCAATGTAGATGGCGCCTATCAGCGCTTCCAGTGTATTACCAAATATCTGTGAGATCTTTAGTGAGTTATCCTGTTTATTATAAAGTGTTATTTTTTTTAATCCCATTCTTACCGCTACCTCATTCAAAGTTGCACGATTTACCATTTTGCTGCGCATTTCTGTTAAAAAACCTTCGCCTTTGTATGGATAACGTTTAAAAAGATAATCAGCTACTACCGCACTTAATACGGCATCGCCTAAAAATTCCAGGCGTTCATTATTTTCGTTACTACCTTCTTTAACGGAACGATGACTAAGAGAAGTTTTATACAATTCAATATTTCCCGGGGTAAAACCCAGTACATTGCGTAACTGTTTTTCAAATGAATCGCCGGAATAAAATATTTTTCTAAAGAAAGATCGGGTCACGAAATCAATCTACGAATTTTTTTACAATTACGGAGGCATTGTGTCCGCCAAACCCGAAAGTATTACTTAACGCAGCTCTTACCGTTCTTTTTTGTGCTGTATTAAAAGTAAAATTTAAATTCGGATCCAAACCGGGGTCATCGGTAAAATGGTTAATGGTGGGCGGAATAATATCATGTACTACTGCATAAACACACGCAATAACTTCAATAGCACCTGCCGCACCAAGGAGATGACCTGTCATACTTTTGGTGGAACTGATATTAAGTTTATACGCATGTTCTCCAAATACTGCCTGTATTGCTTTGGTTTCAGCAATATCACCAAGAGGAGTTGATGTACCATGAACATTTATATAATCAATATCATCAGCCTGCATGCCTGCATCATTCAATGCTTCTATCATTACATTTTTAGCACCCAATCCATCAGGATGCGGGGCAGTAATATGATGAGCATCTGCAGTAGCGCCTGCACCAGCTATTTCACAATAAATCCTGGCACCTCTTGCTTTTGCATGTTCCAATTCTTCTAACACTAACATGCCGGCACCTTCGCCCATTACAAAACCATCCCTGTCTTTATCAAATGGACGGGATGCTGTTTTGGGATCATTATTTCTTTCGCTTAATGCCTTCATTGCATTAAAGCCTCCCACACCAGCCTCACTAATTACGCTTTCACTACCCCCAACTAAAATAATATTGGCTTTATTCAATCTTATCAGGTTAAATGATTCCATTAGTGCATTGGTAGATGAAGCACAGGCAGAAACAACAGCAAAGTTGGGCCCGCGAAAGCCATGACGCATGGAAATTTGCCCTGCGGCTATGTCAAGAATCATTTTGGGAATGAAGAAAGGATTAAAACGGGGTGTCCCATCTCCTTTACCAAATTCCAATACTTCCTGCTGGAATGTAATTAAACCACCAATACCGCTGGAAAAAATAACACCTATTCTATCCGTATTAACGGTATCCTTATTAATGGCTGCATCTTTTACTGCTTCATCACTTACAATCAAAGCTGTTTGTGTAAAACGATCCAGCTTACGTGCTTCTTTTCTGTCGAGGTATTGAGTAGGGTCAAAATCTTTTAATTCGCAGGCAAATTTGGTTTTGAATTTAGAAACATCAAATTGCTTAATGAAATCGGCGCCTGACACTCCATTGATCAACCCGTCCCAATAACTTGGGGCAGAGTTACCCAATGGTGTCAGGGCACCCATTCCGGTTACAACTACTCTTTTCAATTCCATATTATGATTTACCTGGAAAAATGGTGGTAGTGGTTAATTACTTAGCGTGTTCTTCTAAGTAAGCTACAGCCTGGCCAACGGTAGTGATGGTCTCAGCTTGTTCATCAGGAATAGAAATATTAAATTCCTTTTCAAATTCCATGATTAATTCAACTGTATCGAGGCTATCAGCCCCTAAATCATTAGTAAAAGAAGCTTCAGGATTAACTTCTGATTCTTCTACTCCTAATTTGTCAACAATGATCTTTTTTACTCTTGTTGCAATGTCAGACATGGTCTTAAAATTTAGTTATTATTGGCTGCAAAAATATAACTTTTGAACAATTAACAAGGGTAAAGGTGATTTTATTTAAACTGTACTTAAAAAGCTGATTTTCAGCGGAGTTTGAAGCATATGTCAATAATTTTACAGACAATGTTACGATTTGAGCAATTTCGTTTCTCTCATTTTGATCATAAATGTGTTTTTTAACCTTACAGAGTAATTAATGCTGTAAACTTTTGCAGGCATTCATTTGTCTTATTCAGGAAGCGTTGAGTTATTGGTAAAAACTACCTTTGCTGTTAGAACATCAACCCTATCAAAAACCAGTTATAAGAGATACCGCATATTGGAAAACCGGCAATTATAAAAAACTTTTTCCCCAACCCTGAAAACTTTTTCTTTTTATAGCTAAGTGTTTAAGGCCCGTTTTTGAGTCCAATTAGTCAATTTCCTTTTTGGATTTTGAACAACAGTTTGAATCCCTGCCATAGGGTTCGATTAAAAATGTGTTAAAGCCCTGCAAATTGCAGGGTTTTATTTTTTGTGCAAGTGCCAGGTGTAAACGGGTTATCTGTTTTAAAAATTTAGTTATATTACAGATACCTTAGTAAGTATTATGGCTCTCAAACAAATTGATCACGGCACAGCAGACTACCAAAAGATGGTAAACTTGCGTAATGAAATACTTCGCAAACCATTGGGTCTTTCTTTTGAACCAGAAGAATTGGAGAGGGAGAAGAATGATGTACTGATCGGCGCCTTTGAAGATGACAAGATTCTTGGCTGCTGTATGCTAACAAAAGTTAATAATAGCACCTGCCGGCTTCGCCAGATGGCTGTACAAAATAATTTACAGGGAAAAGGGGTGGGTCATGCCCTTATGAATTTTGCTGAAAACTTAGCAAGGGATTATGGTTATAAAACCATGATGATGCATGCCCGCAAATCTGCACTGGGTTTTTATGAAAAACAGGGATATAGAGTAAAAGGAGATGAATTTACTGAAGTAACTGTTGCACACTTTGTAATGGAAAAGAAACTGGTGTAATCATTTCGATATATGTTTTTTTAAAAGTTCCCTTGCTTCCCGAACTCCATTAATATCTGCAAAAGCTGATTTTGGAATTAAAAAGAAAGATCGGCTGTCAAAATACAAATGAAAAAAATACGGACTTTCTAAAAAAGAAGAGAACTCCCTCCACGCCCAAATCCTGCTTACTTTTTTATTCTCCATATAAAAATGATTGTCATCAATGTTAACCTTAAAACTGTCTTTAAATGTTTCAGCTTTCTTATAAATTGAATTGGGAAGAAAAACCCAGAAAGCAAACATTAATACAATCCATAACATAGTACTCAGAAAAAAAGGAAATGGGCGGATAAGTTTTAAGAAAAATAATGCCGCAGAAAGTATTGCAAATACATTTACTACAATAATCATTAGTTTAATTTCCCTACGGGTTATGAAGTGATAACGCAGGGCCTGTATTACTTCAGGCTTATTATATGAAAACTCTATTTGCATCAATTGAAGGTAGGGAAATAATTAAATTGAATAAAGTATATAACTTCTTCTAAATTTTACTTCTGCAATTCTTTCTCGGTTACACTCCATTCAGCCAGTTTATTCCCTTTAATACCTAAAAATTCAACATTCATTTTACGTTCCCCTTTTTTTCCGGATACAGTAACACGGGTAAAATTTTGTTCCTCTACCAATGTTCCGCGTATTCTTACCGGGTTATCTTTTTCTAAACCCTGAACTCTTCCTATACCTGATGTTAACGGTGAAGAAGTGACATCATACAAAGCGTAATTGCCGGGTCTTTCCATTTTAATGACTTCGCTGTGATGGCGATCGCCTGTAAAAAATAATACCCCTTTTATATTTTGTTTGTCTAAAAAGTTCATCAGTTCATAATACTCTGCCGGGTAGGCTTTCATACATTCAAATTTGCTGACAGGGTTTAACACCTGGCTGCCTGTAGCAATAATTTTGAATGTGGCTTTACTGTAAAGCAAAGCGTTCTTTAACCATTGTAGTTGTTTTTTACCAAAATATTCTTTCTCCCTGTTGGGTTCACTATTTACACTATCCGGCATATCATCAGTACTTCGGAAGAACCTGTCATCAGTTAAAAAAATATCAACATCACTGTAAGAAAAATTAGAATAAACACCTTTACCATCTTCGCCATAACTTGGATTGTCCCAATAGTTTTTAAAAACATTCCTGCTTTCATTTTTTAAAATATAACTGCCACCAATATCATTGGGGCCATAATCATGGTCGTCCCAGATAGAATAGTGAGACATGGATGATAACAACTTTTGCAGCACAGGCAAACTTCTATCCCTTGAAGCCCGGTACCATAAACCCCATTCGCTTGAATAATCAACTTCTCTTGTGTACCAGTTATCGCCAAGCCATAACATGAACTCAGCAGGGGTTTTGCCCATTGTTTCAAAAATTGACGAGTCGCCGCCATAAGGTTTACCGGGGCGGTCAAATTCCGGTTCATTAAAATAGGCGCAACTACCAGTAAGGAAACTAAAATCAGGTGCGGGTTTTCTCCATTGCCATAAATCCTTTGTGGTGAATTTTGTTTCGTATGGAATTTTAATTCCTTTTCCATTAATCAAGATACTGTACTGATAAGTTGTGTTCAACTTTAAACCGCCAATATTAAATTTTACCGGGTTGAACTCTTTACCTAGTTCCCCTTTATAAATAGCCATTCCACTTTCTTTACCATTTGCCTTAATATTTGCATTTATAGCCTTGTATTTCAGGGCAACTGATTTTACATCAGGGGTAACCTCGATCCAGATATCTGCAGTACGCATTTCCACCTGCCCAAGCATGGGGCCTGCTTTAATTCCTGTTTTTGATTGTGCTGAAATAACTGAAGTGGCAGTTAATAAAAAAACGGCAATTACAATTCTCATAGCTTTTGCTTTTAAAAAATGTAACGCAAAGTAAAGAAACTCTGCAGACAGAAATGACAAAAACAAAAAACTCCTCCGGGTATACCGGGGGAGTTAAAAAATTTTTGGTTCAAAGGTTCTTACCGTAAAGGGTGACAATGTCTGTGACTACGGGTGGCGGCATCCTGTACTGTTACAGAACGGCTGCAACTGCTAAAAATGTTCATCATCAAGAAAGCCAGTAAAAAAATAACAAAGGGTTTTTTCATATAGAACGAATTTTAAAAACGGGTACACCGTTTAATTGCTAAAATAATGCCAACCGTTAAAATCATTAACAGCTAAACTACCCTTTTTAGCATGAAAATTCACTAAGTAAAAAACCGCCCCGAAGAATCGGGGCGGCATAATGTATAGAACCTCTGTTAAGTGACTAATTTTCCCATCTTTAAAGATGGATTATGTTTAGCTGCAACCCATACTATTACCACAGTTTAAACATTTGTAGCAGGTACCACTACGGATGGTTATATGACCGCATACGTTACAGGATGGTGCATCACTCTGCATATTTTTTGCAGCAGCATTTACTGCATCCAATCCACTATCTGTTTTTATCCCAGCTGCTGTTCTTTGTTTTGCAGGTTGCAGGGCTACGCTACTTGCAGGAGCTGCGCTTAAAATTCTCACATCACTCAGTTCAGGTTTCTTATCGTATTCCAATCCACCAGGAATTTCATCCCAGTCATCACTACCCATATTGGCTACTTCCGGTTTATCCAGCACATGTACTAAATCTGTACGGTTTAAATATTCATAAGCCAGCACACGGAAGATATAATCAACAATAGATGTGGTTGATTTAATATTGGGATGGTCAACCATCCCTGCCGGTTCAAAACGTGTAAATACAAATTTGTCAACAAACTCTTCCAGGGGAACCCCATATTGCAAACCGATAGAAACAGCTATAGCAAAACAGTTACTCATACTGCGCATAGTAGCACCTTCTTTTGCCATATCAATAAATATCTCTCCCACTGTTCCATCACCGTATTCCCCTGTGCGTAAGAAAATTGCCTGCCCGTTAATCTTTGCTTTTTGTGTAAAGCCGCGGCGTTTGGCAGGCAAACTTCTTCTCTCAACGATTCTTGCCAATTGACGTTTGAGAGAAGTATCAGCACTGTTTTGTACACGTTTACTTACTTCTTCCAGTAATTCATCAATTGTAAGTTTACTCATATCCACAATCATTGATTCTGTAGAAGCTACTACCTGTTGTTCTTCTTTACTTTCTTCTGCTGAATCTTTTTTCTTACTGTCACTTTTATTGCTGAGTGGCTGGGATAATTTAGAACCATCGCGGTATAAAGCATTTGCTTTTAACCCGAGTTTCCAGCTGAGCATATAACAGTCAGCAATTTCTTCAACTGACGCTTCGTTTGGAAGATTGATAGTTTTTGAAATTGCACCGCTTAAGAATGGCTGAGTAGCACCCATCATACGGATGTGACCGTGTGCATGAATATAGCGCTGACCTTTTTTACCACACCTGTTGGCACAATCAAATACGGAAAGATGTTCATCTTTTAAATATGGAGCGCCTTCAATGGTCATTGTTCCACATACATAATCATTGGCGGCTTCAATTTCAGCATCACTAAATCCTAATGCTTCCAGCATATTCCATTCAAAGTTGAAATATTGTTCAGGCTTAAACCCTAAACGCTGTAAACATTCTTCTCCTAAAGTATATACGTTAAATACGAAACCTATTTCAAATGCGGAGGCAACTGCGTTATTGAGTTTCTTTATTTCTTCGGCAATAAAACCTTTTTCGCTTAATGATTGAGAATTAATGAAAGGGGAACCATCAAAAGAAGCGGCACCTACTGCATACTTAACAATCGCATCCATTTCTTTTTCATCATAACCCAAATTCTTTAATGCCTGTGGCACTGATTGGTTGATTATTTTAAAATAACCACCGCCACTGAGTTTTTTAAATTTCACTAATGCAAAATCAGGTTCAACACCGGTAGTATCACAATCCATTACCAACCCAATTGTTCCTGTTGGAGCAATTACTGTTGTTTGGGCATTACGATAACCATATTTTTCACCGAGTTGTACAGCTTCATCCCAAGCTTTAGTGGCAGACTTTAATAAATAATCAGGACAATATTGTGCTTTTATACCCTGGGGTTTGATGCTTAATTTTTCATATTCATCAGCGTCGTAAGCGGCAAGGCGATGATTACGCATTACACGCAACATATCATCCTTGTTCTCTTCATATTTTGCAAACGGCCCAAGTATGCTGGCTAATTCTGCAGATGTTTTGTAAGCAATACCCGTCATGATAGCTGTAATTGCTCCGGCAATACCTCTTGCTTCCTCGCTGTCGTAAGCAATACCACTAACCATCAGCATAGAACCAAGGTTGGCATAACCTAATCCTAATGTCCTGTAATCATATGATAACTGTGCCACGTCTTGTGAAGGGAACTGAGCCATTAATACAGATATTTCCAATACAACTGTCCATAAGCGACAGGTGTCTTCAAATCCTTCTACATCAAATGAGTTATCAGATTCGTTAAAGAATCTGCGAAGGTTTACAGAGGCAAGATTACATGCTGTATTATCTAAGAACATGTATTCGCTGCAAGGATTACTTGCCCGTATTGGGCCTCCCTGTGGGCAGGTGTGCCATTCATTAATGGTTGTATCATATTGTGCACCGGGGTCAGCACAACGCCAGGCTGAGTATGCAATTTTATTCCATAATTCCTGTGAAGGAATTTTTTTCATTACCCTTCCATCTGTTCTTGCCGTTAATTCCCAGTCTTCGCCTTTCTCTAAACGCTCAAAAAATTCATTGGGAATACGAACAGAATTGTTAGAGTTTTGCCCGCTAACGGTTCTGTAAGCTTCCCCTTCATAATCGTTAGCATAGCCTGCAGCGATTAAAGCGCCTACTTTCTTTTCTTCTTCTACTTTCCAATCAATAAAATCAATGATTTCAGGATGGTCTAAATCCAAACAGACCATTTTTGCTGCACGACGTGTAGTACCCCCACTTTTAATAGCACCTGCCGCACGGTCGCCAATTTTTAAGAAACTCATTAACCCGGATGAAGTTCCGCCGCCACTTAACTTTTCCCCTTCGCCACGTATATTAGAATAGTTAGTACCAACGCCAGAACCATATTTAAAAATTCTTGCTTCCCTTACCCACAAATCCATAATACCGCCTTCATTAACCAAATCATCGTTTACACTTAAGATAAAACAGGCATGTGGTTGAGGACGCTCATAGGCAGAAGTAGATTTTTTTAACTCCCCGTCAACAGCATCTACATAATAATGTCCCTGTGGTTTACCCTTGATGCCATAACTTTCATACAAACCTGTGTTAAACCACTGTGGCGAATTAGGTACACATGCCTGGTTAAGGATACTGTATACTAATTCATCGTAAAATATTTGTGCGTCAGTTTCGGAAGCAAAATAATTATATCGTTCACCCCACACTTTCCAGCAATTAGCCATTCGGTGTGCAACCTGTTTGGCGCTTGCTTCACGACCGAGACTTCCATCGGGTTGCGGTACGCCGGCTTTACGGAAATATTTTTGAGCAAGAATATCAGTAGCAATCTGGCTCCACTGCCTGGGCACTTCTACATTATTCATTTCAAATACTATTTCTCCTGATGGATTTTTAATAACGCTGGTGCGATAGTCATATTCAAACATATCGAAAGGACTCACACCGCCCTGGGTAAAGCGACGGTTGAACTGCAGTCCTTTTACAGATTGCTTTTTATTATTTGCCATAATGTAAGTGTTCTGGTTTAAACGGTTTTGTAATTGGGTTAAATAATCGTTAGTAAAATGGTAACGAAGACAACGAAAATATTTTTCCTTCCTGTTGATTCAAAATCTTAGATATTAACAACCTGTGGAAAAACACAGCAAATGCAGTACAGCATTGATTTTTTTGTTTATGCACAAGCCCGGTGTTAAATTTTTTTTGGAGGATATAAAAAGAAATATTAAAATAATGTTATCAAATCTTTCCGTCCCGTGAAACGGGGCTTGGACGCTAATATTATGGTGAAAAATTACGAATATCGTCTCACGGAGAACATTAAGTGTTATTAATGATCTGTGAAAAAATTTTTATGATATTTTTTATACCTAAGATTATCAGTCTCACTACTGTTAATAAACATCATTTATTCGCCTTTCTGATACAATTGAAAAGCTGAATCAACTTCATTTGAGCACTATAATCAGTTAAGTATTGATTCTTATCTTTGCCAGAAGCAGAAAGCATAAGAATACCAAAATCTTTTTGCATTTTTGTATAAACGTATTTGAATATACTTGCATGCCAAACACCATATATAATAATTTAGTTGATAAAAAACAGAAAGGACAAAAATCATTTGCCGTACTCGTAGATCCTGATAAAGTAAACGGACAAAAGATTAATGAGCTGGCAACACTGGCTATCGCTGCAAATGTGGATTATTTCCTGGTTGGTGGAAGTTTGGTTGTATCATCTAATCTCGACGAATGCGTACAGCAAATAAAAAAGAATTGTGATATACCGGTGATTCTTTTTCCCGGAAGCCCTTCACAAATTTCTTCTTATGCTGATGCATTATTGTATTTATCATTAATCTCCGGCAGAAACCCCGAGTTATTAATTGGCCAGCATGTAATCTCCGCTCCTTTTGTAAAACAAAGTGGATTAGAAATTATTTCAACAGGTTATATGGTGATTGATGGCGGCGCACCAACAACGGTATCCTATATTTCAAATGCTTCACCCATCCCCTCTGATAAAAATGAAATTGCCATGTGCACAGCGATGGCTGGTGAAATGCTGGGTATGAAAGTAATTTATATGGATAGTGGCAGTGGCGCCAAAAGAGCTATCAGTGAAAATATGATTGAAGCTGTTGCTAAGAATGTCTCTATTCCATTAATTGTTGGCGGTGGTATTACCGATCCTGAAAAAGCTTACCGAAATTGTAAAGCGGGTGCTGATATAATTGTTATTGGTAATGCTATTGAAAAAGATGCTTCATTAATAAGAGAAATGGCATTGGCTATTCATTCAGTTCCTGTTAATACATTATAAAAGAAGTGAATTACTCTTGTTTAAATTTTTGTAAGAAAAACTTTAATCCCTTCTCTTTTAATTGCATAAAAAATTAATGATTGCAATCATCTGCATGACAATGATTAGCCTTCCGGCATAAATAGTAATTGAATAAATGTGCATAAATAATTAAGCCCACTGCAGGAAATAAAAACCAGTATTTATATTCTTCAAATATTTGTTTGCCTGTTAAAAGCAAAACCCCCGCCGTAAAAAAATAAATGGGTGTTAATTGATGATGATGTTTTTTGTATCCGTGAGAAAGGGCATACACACCAACTACAAACGCAAGCAGAATCATCCCATACTCAAACCATATATTATCAATTACATTTATACCAAGAACAGGAAGGCTTGTAAATAAAAGCGGTAACAAAGCGCAATGGATGGCGCAGGCTAATGATATGGTTACACCTAAAAAATCAACATTAAGTCTGGAGAAGTGTCTCTGAATAATACTCATTTATGTAACATTGTTGCACACAAAAATACAGGTCGTTTTATGTCTTCCCAAAAATATTAATGCAACAATAAATGCAACGAATAACCATGAAATAATAATTGATTAACTTTTATGCTAAGAACAATTAGGAGTTGGAATATAACCAGGGCAAATTTGGAAATCGCCGTAACCCATTTTATAATTTGGTTTATCCTTTGCCGATAAACTATAGTAAATCCGGTAAACGCCATTTGATTGAAAAATCTGTTTATTAGATACACTAAAAAAAACCTGAGGCGTTCCACCTACGATAATAGCATCTCTTAATGCAATATTTAAAAATGGATCGGTAATAACTACTTTTAATTTTGATGTTTGTGATGAAGAACCAAATTGGCCAATAAATCCGATAACAGACTTTGCAGGATTAGGGTAAGCGGGAAGTATTTTGGGATTGGAGAACTGAACAGTTCCAGTCATATCAAGAGAATCGGTAAAATTAAAAAGGTTTAGTTCTGCCGGATTAAGATTTGTTGTAAATCCCCAATCATCACTGGGATCTCCGTAGCTGGCTATTGGGTTACCAAAATTATCGGTATACAACAATCCTCCAACCGGAACTGTAGTAGCAGATTCTGCTTTCTTTTTTTTACAGGAAAGATTAAAAAAAACAAATAATAATATCATAATTGATGCCAGGTGTCTCAGCTTATCTTTCATAATAAAAAAACATTTAGGTGATGTTTTCTATTATACCGGCGATTCCCTGCCCACCACCTACACATGCCGTAACAATACCATACTTTTTATTTAACCGCTTCATATCATTCGTTATCTGGATAGTGAGTTTACAACCAGTACAACCTAATGGATGACCCAATGCGATTGCTCCGCCATTAATATTTACAATTTCGGGATTTATTTCGAGTTTGCGAATAACTGCTAATGCCTGCGATGCAAAAGCTTCGTTTAATTCCACCAAATCAATCTGGCTTAAATTCATTCCTGCCTGTTTCAAAACTTTAGGTACTGCTTCCACCGGGCCAATACCCATAAAACGCGGATGAACACCGGCACTGGCACAGTTTACCAACCTTGCTATAGGCTTTAAACCCAATTCATTTATCATCTTCTCTCCCATTACTATTACGAAAGCTGCCCCGTCACTGGTTTGAGAAGAATTACCAGCGGTAACTGTTCCATTAACAGCAAATGCCGGCTTCAATTTAGCCAATGCTTCAATGGTTGTATCCGCTCTTACTCCTTCATCCGTATCTACTATATAGTTTCTTTTTTGTTTCTTTCCTTTATCATCTAAATAAACTTCTTCAACATTTATTGGAAGTATTCCATTCTTGAAATATCCATTTTGAATTGCATTTAAAGCTTTTTTGTGTGAGTTGTATGCAAAAGCATCCTGGTCTTCCCTGCTCACATTATATTCATCCGCCACTGCTTCTGCAGTTAAACCCATGTTCAAATAATAGTCAGGTTCATCTTTTGCGATTGAATAAGCAGGAACGGTTTTCCACCCGGTTGTAGGGACCAAACTCATACTTTCTGTTCCTCCTGCAATAATGCATTCGGCCTGGCCTGAGCGGATTTTTGCTGTTGCAATGGCAATCGTTTCCAACCCACTGGCGCAGTAGCGGTTCACTGTCATTCCCGATGCATAAAAACCAATTGCCTTGGCAGCAATAATTCTTCCTACCTGCAAACCCTGTTCTGCTTCGGGTACTGCATTACCAACAATTACATCGTCAATCCTTTTTGGATCAAGTTGGGGAACTGAAGCCATTAATCCTTTAATAACATCTATCGCTAAATCATCGGGTCTTGTAAAACGAAAACTACCTTTTTTTGATTTCCCCACTGCAGTTCTGAAACCGGCGACTATATAAGCTTCTTGCATAATTAATTAAAAGTTGTTTATGCAACTTTCTATACCAAAAGTAAAAAGTTTCGGCAAAACCATCAAAAAACCTTGGTTTTAGTTACGGTATATTTGCAAAGTTTTATGTATCAACTCATCCAAAAAATTCTCTTCCAATTTGACCCCGAATGGGTTCATTACTTTTCAATGAACAGCCTGAAGCTGCTTTGCAATTTTGTTTTTGGGAGAAAATGGTTACGCAGGAGATTTTGCTTTGATAATAATTCACTGGAAAGAAATGTTTTTGGACTGCATTTCAAAAACCCCGTAGGTCTGGCCGCTGGCTTTGATAAAAATGCCCGTTACCTGCGGGAACTGGAATGCCTTGGCTTTGGTTTTATTGAAATTGGAACAGTAACTCCTTTACCACAAGCCGGAAACGATAAACCCAGGTTATTCCGTTTGCCAAAAGATAAAGCCATCATCAACCGGATGGGGTTTAATAATGACGGAGTGAATATTATAGCAGAAAGATTAAAAAACTGGCAAGTGGCAGTTAGCAGTTGGCAAAAATCTGTTAACGGTCGCCGGTCATCGGTCATCGGCCAGCGGTTAATCATCGGCGGGAATATTGGCAAAAATAAAATCACACCTAATGAAGAGGCGTGGAAAGATTATGAAATATGTTTTAATAAATTGTTTGATTATGTAGATTATTTTGTAGTGAATGTCAGCAGCCCCAATACACCCGGCCTAAGAGAGTTACAGGAAAAAGATTCACTCAAAATAATATTATCTCATCTTCAAAATATAAATAAAGAAAAAGCATCACCCAAACCCATCCTTTTAAAAATTGCGCCTGATTTAACCCAATCCCAAATTGATGATGTTATTGATTTGGCAATGGAAATTAAATTAGATGGCCTGGTTACCACAAACACCACCATCGGTCGCGAAAATTTAAGTATAGAGTCCCGGGACAAAAGCACAAAAATTGGAGCCGGCGGATTAAGTGGGATGCCTTTAAAAGAAAAATCAACAGCCATTGTGGAATATATTCACCAAAAAACTGGTGGTAAAATTCCCATCATCGCATCAGGTGGAATTTTTACAGGGACCGATGCAAGAGAAAAAGTTGCTGCCGGTGCATCGCTTATCCAGGTATGGACAGGATTTATTTATGAAGGGCCAATGATAGCAAAAAATATTTGTCAGTATCTTGCCCGCTAACTTTTTTACATGGAAATAAAAATTCGGCTAACAGAGCAAATTCTGAATGATTCTTTAAAACTGCATTACCGTTATTTTGGGTCAAGCCATAAAAGACGTTTATTACTGGTACCGGTAATACTTATTGCTGTTTCTGTTTATTTAATTTATACGGAATTACAAAAATCAAAAAAAGGTAATAATCTATACCTTGGATTACTTTATATATTTTTTGCTTTTGCCTATTATTTTTATACCCGCTACCGCATGCAAAACATGGGGAAAACCTTGCTGAAAAACATGGGCGAAAATATAAATTTTGACATGCAGGTAACAAATGAAGAAGTTAAAACTATTTTACCTTCTTCCACTACATCTACTAACTGGACGGTTTTTACTAACGCCATCATCAGTGAACAAATAGTAATGCTTTACCAGCAGAACAACAGTTTCAGTATGTTTGAAAAAAGTTTTTTCTCTAATGAAACTGATTTCAATTTATTTAAACAATTAGTTGAAAAAAATATCAGCAATACTATAAAACAGGTATAGACAGAATGGAATATTTATTTACTTCGGAAAGCATCATCAGTTTTTTTGTACTGGTAATCCTGGAAGTTGTTTTAGGAATAGATAATGTAATTTTTGTAAGCATCATTATCAACAGGTTAAAACAGGAGGATGAAAAAAAAGCCCGTCGTGCCTGGATGATTAGCGGCATCATTCTCCGCAGCTTATTATTACTGGCATTAGGATGGTTACTGAAACAAAAAGGTAAACCTGTTTTTACAGTATTAGATAAAAGTTTTGATTTGGCAAGTCTTGTAATGCTGGCGGGGGGATTATTCCTTATTTACAAAACAGTAAAAGAAATTCATCATAAATTAGAAGGAGAGGATCCCAACCTATCAGGCGGCAATGCTGTTTCTTTAACATTAAGCCGAGCTATAACACAAATTATGCTGATTGACACCGTATTTTCATTTGACAGTATTATTACTGCGGGTGGTACTGCCCAACATGTGGAAATTATGATTGCAGCAGTAGTCATCGCAATGGCCGTTATGTTTTTATTCAGCCCAAAAATTTCTGCCTTTATACACGAACATCCAACAATAAAAATGCTGGCTCTTTCTTTTCTCGTGATGATAGGATTGAGTTTAGTCATTGAAGGATGGGCACCACAACAGGCGGAGGAACTTCATCTTAAAAATTACATCTACTTTGGTATGGCATTCTCATTTGGCGTAGAGGTATTAAATATGATAATGCGTAAAAGAGAAGCCAGGAGAAGAGTGGTGCATTTGAATGAACCTGTACTGGAGGAAAAAGGTTATAATGATATGGCAAAATAGCTCCGGCTACTGTTTTATAATTTTCTTTTTGTCACTTATTTTATTTTTCCTGTCTTCAATCCAGAGAATATATAATCCCGAGGCAAATTTATCCATATCAATTTCTATGGATGTTGAAGTATTATTAAGCAACAATAACTGTTTTCCATTTATATCAGACAAACGGATAGTTTGGTTTACTGTTGCAGTCCTGGTAAGAATGAATAATTTACTGCTTACAGGATTAGGAAATATCTTTACCGGGCTATTAATGACATCCACATCTGGAACCGCTGTACTTAAATAAGTAAATACGTCTGACGAAGGGCTGCTGCAACCATTAATAGTAACAATTACACTATAATTTCCATTGGCTGCCGGAGTATATGCTTGAGCAGTGGCTCCTGCAATTAATGCCCCCTCCTTAAACCATTGGTTTCCTGTAGCTGAACTGGATTGTAAATTGTTATTTATCAAACTTATTGTTGGCTTAGGAGGTGTAGTACTTACCGTTATAATTATTGCATTTGAACTTGGAGACTGACATCCATTAATAATAATCTTTGCAGTATATGTTCCGTTTAAAGTTGCAGTATATAACTGGCTTGTTGCACCGCTAATTATCACGTCATCTTTGTACCATTGATTATTACTTAATGATGATGATATTAAAGCTGCACTTCCACCGGTGCAAAGAGTAGTTAAACTTTCAGCAGTAATAGCAGGTGCAGATGGAATCGCATTCACTGTAATACCAATGGCATTCGACACAGAAGAAGAACATCCGCTAATTGTAACAATACAAGTATAACTTCCGCTTGCTGTTGCTGAATAAGTTT
>JBLMVP010000010.1:0-4223 GCA_050256755.1 Sphingobacteriales bacterium
ACTCTTCAAATTTAACATTCAAAACATTTTCATCGTTTGTTACCGTTTCAGGTTCGGTCATTTTGCCGTGACGCATCACCAGCCTGTCAACCTCTGACTGAACCATATCATCAGTAACGGTAATTTTATAACGGGTAAGTTTTGATTTTTTAAAGGCATCTACCTCAAAAGAAGGTTTTAACCCAATTTCAAAATTGAAAGTGTATTCAACCGGGCTATCCATGCTGATTTTAGTGGCATCACTTTCCAGGGGAAGAGGCTGGGCAAAAATGTCTAATTGCTCTTTCACCATAAAATCGTTCAACCCCTTTTCTACACTTTTTAAAACCTCATCTGTAAAAATGGCTGGCCCATGCATTTTTTTAACCATACCAGCAGGTACCATTCCTTTGCGGAAACCGGGAATATTCGCCACTTTAGCATATTGCTTTAGCGCTTTTTCAAATGAAGGGAAATAATCTTCTTTACTCACCTTTACACTCAGCTTATCTGTAAGTAAGCTTAGGTTTTCTCTTGTAACTGTTGCCATAATTGTCGCTTTTAGCTAATAGCCTTTTAATAAAACGCCTCTGCTTTTATGCAGAGCATAATAAGTTATGAAAGTGCGGATGATAGGGGTCGAACCTACATGCCTTGCGGCGCCAGATCCTAAGTCTGGTGCGTCTGCCAATTTCGCCACATCCGCAGAAAAGAACTTTATCTTTTTTTGAGGCCGCAAAGGTAGGGTAATTCATCATAAAATAGAAAAGCAGGTGGAATTATGTAAATTCGTAAGTTCTATGGATCAGCCAGTTGAAATACCTAAATATAACCTCAATCAGGAGCAGGAAAAGAAGGAAATCCTGCGCCATTACCGTTCACTTCTCCGTGCCTTAAAACCCAAATTAAAGCCTGGTGATAAAGAATTGGTGCGTACTGCCTTTGAAATGGCCGCCGATGCCCATAAAACCATGCGTCGCAAGAGCGGGGAACCATATATTACCCATCCATTAGCTGTTGCCATGATTTGCGTGGAAGAAATAGGGCTGGGTGTTCGCTCCAGTATTTGTGCATTACTTCATGATACAGTGGAGGACACGGATGTAAGTTTAGAAGATGTAGAAAGAGAATTTGGAACTGAGATTGCCCGCATTATTGACGGATTGACAAAAATTGCTAATGTAGTTGATGCAAATACTACCCAGCAAGCTGAAAATTTTAAAAAGATATTATTAACACTAACGGATGATCCAAGGGTTATTTTGATAAAACTGGCCGACCGGCTGCACAACATGCGTACACTTGACAGCATGAAGCAGGAAAAGCAATTAAAAATTTCTTCCGAAACTGTTTATGTATACGCACCTCTTGCTCACCGAATGGGTTTGTATAATATTAAAACAGAAATGGAAGATCTTTCCATGAAGTACCTGGAACCCGATGCTTATAAAGAAATAGCACAGAAGCTGGCTGAAACGAAGAGGGAACGTACCCGCTATATTAATGAATTTATCAGGCCCATAAAAGATAAACTGGAAAACGGAAATTTTATTTTTGAAATACAGGGCCGTCCCAAAAGCATTCATTCCATCTGGAATAAAATAAAAAAGAAAGGTGTTTCATTTGAAGAAGTGTATGATTTGTTTGCCATCCGTATTATACTGGATTCTCCTCCCGAAAAAGAAAAAGAAGATTGCTGGAAAGTGTATTCCATGATAACGGATGAATATACACCTTCGCCTGAGCGTTTGCGTGACTGGTTGAGCAACCCCAAGTCAAATGGATATGAAGCATTGCATACAACGGTTATGGGTCCGCAGGGACGTTGGGTAGAAGTACAGATACGCACCAAACGAATGAATGAAATTGCTGAAAAAGGGTTGGCCGCTCACTGGAAATATAAAGAAGGGGCTGGTGAGGAAGGAAGATTTGAAAAATGGTTTCAGCAAATAAGAGAAGCACTTAATAACCAGGAATCAAGTTCACTTGATTTTTTACAGGACTTTAAAACCTCGTTTCTTGCAGAAGAAATTTATGTATATACACCAAAAGGTGATGTAAAAATGTTGCCAATGGGAGCAACAGCTTTGGACTTTGCATTTGCCGTGCATAGTATGGTGGGTAGTAAATGTATAGGGGCCAAAGTAAATCATAAGCTGGTGCCTATCAGTCATAAATTAAGAAGTGGTGACCAGATAGAAATTATTACTTCTGCCAAACAAAAACCAAATGAAGACTGGCTGGGTATTGTGGTTACTGCCAAGGCAAAGTCAAAAATTAAGGATGCTTTAAAAGAGGAGAAAAGAAAAGTTGCTGATGAAGGAAAATATTTGCTGCAACGTAAATTAGAACATCTGGGCGTTTCCTTTAACCAGCATAATATTGATGAACTGGTTACCTTTTACAAATTACCATCGCCACTGGAATTATATTATAAAATTTCTATCAAGTCTATTGATTTAAAAGAATTAAAGGAATTCCAGGTAGCGGGAGATAAAATCATTCCGCCAAAGCCAGTTAAACCAATTAATGAACATAAAGAAGAAGATGTTTTAAAGTCAGGAAATAAAAAAGAGGCGGAGTTAATAATATTCGGGGAGAGCAGTGATAGAATAGTTTATAACCTGGCCAATTGCTGCAAGCCCATCCCCGGTGATGATGTATTTGGATTTGTAACCACTGGTAAAGGATTAACTATACATCGCACTAATTGTCCCAATGCGGCTAAGCTGTTAGCGAACTATGGTCACCGTGTTGTAAAAACAAAATGGGTTAAGAATAAAGAAATTTCATTCCTTACCGGTATTAAAATAGTTGGATTGGATGATGTGGGGGTAGTAAGCAAAATCACTAATCTGATTTCTGGTGATTTACGTATTAATATTAATGCCATTACAATTGAAGCAAAAGAAGGATTATTTGAAGGCAATATAAAATTGTATGTGCATGATAAAGAGGAGTTAGATAATTTAGTTAACCGTTTAAAAAGCCTTCCAGGTATTGAAACGGTTGACAGGTATGATACTGAACTAATTTAGAAATATGAATTTAAATATTTCACGCAGCAAACATTAACAAATGCTTGTCATTTGTCATAATAATCTATATTTTCGAATCCCAAAATCAACCTACCCCTTGTTGCTAACCTGAATATCATCCTGAGATTTTAAATTTTTATTTATTGAGTTAAAAACTAAACAGATGAGAAAAAAACTAACACATGCAACTTTGCTATTGCCTGTAATGGTACTGCCATTAGCCTTGTGGGCCCAGCTTACCATAACAGGTACCGTTACTGATGTAGGAAACACCCCGCTCCAGGGAGCTACAGTCAATCTTAAAAACAGTAACATTGGAACTTCAACTGATATTTCGGGAAAGTTTACTTTAACCATTCCGGGAAATAAAGCAGTTATTGTGGTTTCCTTTATCGGATACAAAACACAATCTTTTAATGTTGATGAAAATTCCAAAACGCTTTCGGTAAAATTAGCGGAAGATGCAGGAAAGTTAGAAGAGGTGGTAGTAACAGGTTTGGCTACTTCTGTAAAACGTTCTAATCTTGCTAATGCGGTAGCTTCTGTCTCAGGAAGGGAGCTTATCGGAACAACTACACAGCCAACAGTAGACGGAGCTTTATATGGAAAATTTACCGGGGCAAATATTTCTGCTAATTCAGGTGCTCCGGGTGGAGGTATTTCAGTAAAACTCCGAGGGATTACTTCAATAGTTTCCAGTTCACAGCCTTTATTTATTGTTGATGGAGTTTATTATGATAACTCTTCAATAAATCCCGGACTAAATCTTATTTCAAAAGCTGCAGGACAGGGAAGTAATGCTTTCCAGGATAACCCTTCTAACCGTATTGCTGATTTAGATCCCGAAGATATTGACCGTATTGAAATTTTAAAAGGAGCTTCTGCTGCCGCAATATATGGTTCAAGAGCTGCTGGTGGAGTTGTAATTATCACTACTAAAAAAGGAAAAAGCGGCAAACCAAAAATCGAAGTATCTCATTCAATCGGAATGCAATGGCAATTGCGCAAACTTGGCCAGCGTGATTGGGATGCAACTAAAGTGCAGGCTGCGTTTGGAAGCGCAGGATTGGCGATTTATAATGCTAACAATGGCAAAACATATAATTATGAAGATGAATTGTATGGAAATAAAGGGTTAATGAATAATACCCGCCTGAGTATGAGTGGGGGCAATGATAAAACAACCTATTTTGCCGGTATCACTTA
>JBLMVP010000011.1:0-8770 GCA_050256755.1 Sphingobacteriales bacterium
ATTATTCCAAACCTGTTCCGCTCTTATACCAATACTATACTTCCATTTTGGATTATTTTCTTCACCTGAAAAAGCATTGTACTGCATATAAGCAGCATGAACCTGCTCATTGAATTTAAAAATATTGCTGACTAATGGATTGGGCATATAAGTACCATTTATTTTATCAAGCGACTGAAAATTGGCATCCAGGAAACGAAGGACCACTTTATAACCAGCTTCAATTACAGCTTTTGCTGAAACAGGGTACACATAATCTGTTTTAATATTTGTCACATTAGCATCTTCATAATTATGTGTTCTCTGAAGGAATGGATCGCCAAGATTAGTATTTGTTTCAGTTAATGATTGGGAACTGATATTGGTATTCTCCCTGTCGTAATTAAAAGAAGAACTGATGCTGGCCGATAAACTTTTGCGTTTATCATCATACTTACGGCTGTAATTGAATGCCAGTTCCGCCACTTTAGATCTTTCAATCTCTATAGAATGCCGTATAGTTTTGGAATTAAAATCTTTACTTTGTTTTTCTAAAGTATTGGTAAGAGTTTCATCATTATCCTGCCCTTCCAGGTTGCCATTGATTTCAAAACCTAAAGAATTTTTGGCATTAGGTGAATAATCAATATTCATCCGCAGATTCTGCACCTGTTCAAAGCGGCTATCGGCACGACGCTGAAGAAGAAAATATTCATCAGGTATAAAAAAATTAACCCGTTCCGCATCAATATTACGGATACGGCCGGCAAAACGGTTATCATAAGCAAGACTGTAATTCCATTTGGCTGTTTTATGACTCAATAAAACAGAACTGTTGATACGGCCTTTTGCCCCAAAACCGGTGCCTAATGCCACTGCCCCATTACTACCCCGCTGTTTATTTTTTTTCAATCGTATATTAATAATTCCGCCCTCTGCATCTGCATCATATTGTGAAGATGGATTATTAATAATTTCAACACTCTCTATACTGCTGGACGGAATTTGGTCAGTATTAACAATACTGGAATTTCTTCCATTGATTAAAAGGAGCGGCGTTTTCCCTCTCATGGTAATAGCTCCTTCAGCATCTACTACTACCGTAGGGGTATTGCGTAAAAGATCTGTCGCAGTGCCACCCATTTGCGTGAGATTAGCGCTGGCATTTACAATAAATCCCTGTGTTGTTTTCTGAATAATCTTTTTGGTACCGGTGACTGTAACCGTTTTTAATTGCCCCGGATCAATCGTAAGGTTAATAATTCCTGCGTCGATGTTTTGAATTTGATTGGTAAGATGTATTTTAATTGAAAGAGGAATATATCCTATAAACTGAATTTTTACAAGGTAGGATCCTGCAGCAATGTGCTCAAGCAAAAAAACTCCCGCAGAATCAGTGATAGTTCCTTTTATCAATTTACTGCTGTCATTTCGTGCATAAAGCAGCACACTTACCAGTTCTACAGGTATGTTTTTCTCAAAAACTTTACCTGTTATAGAACCAGTGTTTTGTGAATGAGCCAGCTGTGCCTGCAGAAATATCAGCACAGCAAATGATATATAAATAAATTTTTTATTCCTCATTCCTTTTACAAATGCGTGCCCACCGGCTTCATCATCATTGCCTGTATTTGCTTCATTGTTTTTTCCATTCCTTCGCTGCTGCCATCTAAGAAGATAACATTCCCTTTCCCAAACTCTGCAAAGTTTTTAATGGCTTCCGTCCACATGCTGAAGAGGATGACATTAGTATCCAGGTTAGCCTGTTTCATTTGTTCAGCAGCTTCTGTCATACCTTTTGCTACTTCCTGGCGGAATAATGCCACACCTTGTCCACGTAATCTTGCGGCTTCTCTTTCTGCTTCGGCTGCAATTTTAATCGCATTACCTTCTGCTTCCGCTGCTTTTGTTTTGGTAATTAATAAAGCCTGTCCTTCATTTTCCGCGGCAGCTTTTAAGTTGTTACTTGCAACAACTTTACTCATACTGTCCATAATCACCTGGTCAAAAGTAATATCATTGATTTGTAAATCCTGCAGATGGTATCCCCAGTTTTCCAATGTTTGATCAATCTGGTCTTTTACATATTCTACAATTTCTTTACGTTGTCCTAAAATTTCCGCCTGCTTTTTAGTAGCTACAAATGCACGGATAGAACCTTCAATCGTTCTTGTTAAAGCCTGCATCAAATCCCTGTCGGCAATAAATTTAAAAGCTACTTTCTTAATCGTTTCTTCATCCTGGTTTTGCACAGAATATAATAGCATACTTTTAAAATATACATTGGCCTGGTCAATCGTTACTGCCTGGAATTCTAATTCTACAGAACGGTTCTGAATAGATATTTTTTTGGTTACCTGCTCCAGTAAAGGGATTTTAAAATTCAATCCCGGCCCTGATGCCCGGCGATATTTACCAAACATGGTTATTACTCCAACAAATCCCTGGTTGATTGTAAAAAACCCACCGGTAACAATAAACAAAAGAACAAGAATCCACCAATATTGTATCAAATACTCCATAATTAAAATTTTGTGAAGGGCTAATGTACCAAGAAATTCAATGGAAGGGAATTATTTTACACGAATGAATCAAAAGTTGAAATATATGTAACTTTAAGCAAATGATTGTATATGTCAAAAAGTTCAAAACTACTGTTAGGCCTGTTAAGCATTTTACCTTTAATTCTTAAAGCAGTAATTATTATACAGGTTTTTTCCTTTTTCCCTGACATGATATACTGGGGGCATAATGAACCCGACCCTTACACTGTATTCACAACAATGTCTCCTGTGTTTATTACAGCAATTATAACCGGTGTAATTACCGTTGGATTGCTGATATTTTTTATTGTGCACATGCTCAATAATAAAAAAATTGAATCCGGTGAAAGAATAATCTGGATTATTGTTTTTTTATTAGCCGGTTCGGTTGGTTATCCTATTTACTGGTATCTGAGGATTTGGAAGGATGAGATATAAAAATAAGGAATAAGAAAATACGCAGTTAGCAGTTGTCGGTCTGCATCATTATTCACCATTGACAATTGACGATTAACCCATTCATGCCTTCTCCTCCCAAATCATGCTCAAATGTAAAAGTGTTTCCGTTGCTTTTACCATATCATTCACTCCTATCCATTCTAATTTGGAATGAATAGCCTGTTCCCCTGCAAATAAATTAGGACAGGGCAAACCCATAAAACTTAATTTGCTTCCGTCTGTACCACCACGGATGGCTTCTTTTCTAACAGAAAGGCCGCTTCTTTTAATGGCTTCTTCAGCATTCGTTACCACTTCCTGTTGTTTATCCAATATCTCTTTCATGTTGCGGTATTGTTCATGCACATGAAATTCCATACTGCAATTAGGATAATTACCCAGCACTTTTTCAGCAATTGATTTCAAACGTGCCTCATGTTCTGCAAGTTTAGCTGTATCAAAATCCCTAACAATAAAATCAATCGTTGCTTTTTCAGCAATACCATCCACTCTTGTTGGGTGAACAAAACCCTCCTTCTTTTCCGTTGTTTCAGGATTCCACTCGTTTTTTGGTAAAGCAGCTAAAATTTCCCCTGTAATCTTTAACGCATTCACCATTTTACCTTTTGCATAACCGGGATGAGAGATAACTCCATGCACAACTATTTGAGCAGCATCTGCACTAAAGGTTTCATCTTCCAAATCACCTGCATTACCTCCGTCCAACGTATAACCATAATCAGCGTCTAATTTTTTCAAATCCACATTCGCAGTTCCTTTTCCCACTTCTTCATCCGGTGTAAATAATAGCTTTATTTCACCATGATTAATTTCAGGATGCGTCATTACATAATAGGCAAACTCCATTATTTCTGCCACACCGGCTTTATCATCACTACCCAATAATGTTTTTCCACTGGCAGTAATTATGTCTGCCCCAATATGGTTTTTTAAATACGGATAGTCTGCAGCTCTTAACACCTGCGCATTATCATCCGGCAAAACAATATCAGTGCCATCATAATTTTTATGCAATATTGGTTTCACATTGGTACCACTGCAATCCGGTGCCGTATCCACATGTGCACAATAACAAATAACGGGAACTTTTTTCTTTGAAGTGTTGCCCGGAATCGTTGCATACACATAGCCATATTCGTCTAACTGTGCATCGCTGACACCCATACCCTGCAATTCCTTTACCAGGATGCGGGACAAATCTTTTTGTTTTTCAGTTGTGGGAAAAGTATTACTTAAAGGATCGCTTTGTGTATCCACCATTACATAACGCATAAACCTGTCTGCCAACTGGCTGGCATTTACCTGGATAAACATATCATTGAATTTTTATGGCTGCAAACTTTTGTAAAGTTTAGCAACTTACCAAAACTTAATTTAAATTGGCTGTATGAATAAAAAAGAACCATTAATTAAACAAGGCTGGCTCAGGGTTTTTGTATTTTGCATTTGCATTTTTATTTTTCAGGTACTCAGCGGGCTCTTACTTGCTTTATTGCTTGTCGGATTTAAAGTAGCAGCCAATACTGCTGAAGCAGTGCAGCAAATAACAGATATAAACAGTTCTGTTATTTCTCTCGCCATAGTAATTACATTTAATTTTTTCACTTCACTATTGCTCGTTTTCTTATTCCGTAAACTGGTTGACAGGAAAACGATTTACAGTCTTGGCTGGGATTTTTTCGATCATAAATCACATGCGGTTGTTGGGCTCTTTGTTAGTATTGCTTGTATTGGCCTGGGCACCTTGGTTTTAATAGTGATGAAAAACCTGCGTTTCACGGGATGGAATATTGATGCCGGCGATATTGGTTTTGCTTTGGGGCTATTGATTTTAGTTGCTGTTGCGGAAGAACTGGTGTTTCGCGGATATATTTTAAATAACCTGATGCAATCCACCAATAAATATGCTGCGTTGATGATTTCTTCTTTAATTTTTGCTTTAGCGCATGGTGCTAATCCAAATTTCAGCTGGCTGGCTCTTGTGAATATTTTTTTAGCCGGGCTTTTATTAGGCATCAATTATATCTACACACAAAATCTTTGGTATGCAGTGATATTTCATTTTAGCTGGAATTTTTTCCAGGGCCCCATATTGGGCTATGAAGTAAGTGGTACTAACTTACCGGGAATATTTCAAATGGACTTAACAGGTAACGATTTAATCACGGGGGGCAAATTCGGTTTTGAAGGAAGTATTATTGCTTCTGTGGTTATGATTATTTTTATCGTGGTACTTTTTATAGCTTACAATAAAAAGAATACTGCTTTATCTGCAGAAGTCATGCAATAATTCTTTGTTAGTCTATTGCATTTACCATAACAAGTTTTTATTTTTCGAAACACTAAAACTTATAATTATGGGAAAAACGATTATCGGAGCCCTTGTTGGTGGCTTGCTTATTTTTATCTGGCAATTTATTTCCTGGGGGCCCGGAAGCTTACATCGCTCCGCACAAGAATATACTCCAAAACAAGACAGCATCTTGGCTTATCTAAGCAGCCAGTTTTCTGAAGACGGGGCTTATTTTATGCCCACTTATCCTAAAGGCACCACATCTGAAGAAATGCAAAAGATGATGGATACATCCAAGGGAAAACCATGGGCGCAAGTATATTACCATAAAGAATTAAAAATTGACATGCTAATGAATATGATTCGTGGCTTTTTGGTAAACATCGTATTGGCATGGTTATTTATCTGGCTGATCGGTAAATTATCGTCTCCGTCTTTTGGAAAAATCTTTTCATCCGCACTCGCAGTAGGTGTAATTGTATTTTTGAACACCTCCTACACCATGCATATATGGTATCATAGTTTTGATTTGTATGCTCATCTGGCGGACGCATTAGTATCCTGGGCATTGGTGGGAATATGGCTGGGCTGGTGGCTTACGAAGAAAAAATAACTTTTTAGCTCTGAATTCTAAATTTAAAGTTCAAAGTTTAATAAACTATGAACTTTTTTATTTCTATTGCCACATAAAAAACCGGGAGTTGTAATTTTTACAACTCCCGGCAACTTTAAATTTAGACTAATTATTTATTACGGCATTATAATCAACGGGCTGCCTCCGCTTACTTCAACTATTTCAATATCAAAAATTAAATCTTTACCTGCGAGGAAATGATTCGCATCTAACGTAACAGAATCTTCTTTTACTTCTACAATTGTAACTGGGAAATTTTGTCCCGCGCCGTTGCTCATATTTAACTGCATTCCTGCTTCAGGAACCATTTCTGCCGGGAACCGGTCCCTTGGGAAATCAATTATCATTTCAGGATTACTTTCTCCATAACCTTCATGCGGTGGAATAGTGATTGTTTTTTTATCACCCACACTCATTCCTACTACTGCATCATCAAAACCTTTAATCATCATACCTGCACCCACTTCAAATTCCAGTGGTTCACGACCTGCTGATGAATCAAATTCCTCACCGCTGGTTAAGCGACCGGTATAATGTACTTTAACAGTACTGCCTTTACTTGCCTGCATATTTATAATTTAAGGCGCACAAGGTAAACTATATTTGTGATGTGAGGGTAATTTTCACCTTTTGGTTACAAATAATTATTGACATTTGAATAAAATAACACGCATGAGTATTGTCCGCCTGCTCCCTGTCTTATTACTATTTGCTTTTACTACCGTTTCTGCCCAATATAACCGCGGCGGGGTGAGTTATAAAGGGAAGACTTTTATGGTTGGTGCCGAAAGAACTGATCAGTATCTTAACCTGTTAACGGGAAAATCAGTTGCGGTGTTTGCCAATCAAACATCTATGGCCGGGAAAATACATGTGGTGGATTTATTGCTGAAGAATAATATAAAAGTGGTAAAAATATTTTCACCTGAACATGGATTTCGCGGTGATGCAGATGCAGGCGAACATGTTACTGACGGGAGAGATGCAAAAACGGGTTTACCGATTATTTCTCTCTATGGAGACCATAAAAAACCAACGGCTGAAGATTTAAAAGATGTGGATGTAATGATTTTTGATATCCAGGATGTAGGTGTAAGATTTTATACTTACATATCGTACCTTCAATATTATTTAGAAGCTGCCATTGAGTTTAATAAACACCTGATGATTTTAGACAGGCCCAATCCAAATGGATATTATGTTGATGGGCCGGTACTGGAGAGAAAATTCAGTTCATTTATTGGCATGCAGCCCATACCCATTGTTTATGGAATGACAATGGGCGAATATGCTAAAATGCTGCTGGGCGAAGGATGGTTTTATACTCCTCCCATTACTACTACCAGTGGCGGCACTTTTGAATTTACTGTTATTCCCTGTAACAAATACGATCACCGGTCAAAATATGAGTTACCAGTTAATCCTTCTCCTAATTTAAGTTCCATGCAAAGTATTTACTGGTATCCTTCTACCTGTTTTTTTGAAGGAACAGTTTTAAGCGAGGGAAGAGGAACAGATAAACCCTTCCAGATTTTTGGTCACCCTTCATTACCCGATACACTTTTTTCTTTTACACCCAAACCAAACTTAGGTGCTAAAGAACCAAAACTGAATGGCAAACTTTGTTACGGCTGGAATTTATCAGACTCAATAGAAAATGTTGTAAAAAAAGTAAACAGCCGCATCCAGCTAAGCTGGCTCATTAATGCTTATAAACTCTTCCCGGATAAAGAAAATTTCTTTTTAAAACCATCTGCTAAAAACCCAAAGCCAGAAGATTATTTCTTTAATAAATTAGCCGGCAATGCCACACTCATGCAACAAATAAAAGATGGTAAAAGTGAAGATGAAATCCGCAAGAGCTGGCAGCCAGAACTACAGAAGTTCAAAGAAATAAGAAAAAAATATTTGTTATATAGGGATTTTGAGTAAAGGTTGAAAAGAAAAGAAGTTAATAAGGATAGAAAAATATATCAATCTGTTAACTCGTCAACTTTTTAAGCATTGAATCATCAGCCCAATTGAAATAAACAGATGAATAAAGAACTAAAGGACATCAGAATTGTCTTCATGGGCACTCCTGAATTTGCTGTCGCTTCGTTAGACGCATTAGTAAAAGCAGGTTGCATTATTGTGGGTGTTATTACTGCTCCTGATAAACCAGCAGGCAGGGGAATGAAATTAAATGAAAGCCCTGTAAAAAAATATGCTGTTGAACATGGATTAAAAGTTTTGCAACCAGAGAAACTAAAAAATCCTGATTTCCTCGCTGAGTTAAAATCATTAAATGCCGATTTACAAATTGTAGTGGCCTTTCGTATGTTGCCGGAAGTGGTTTGGAATATGCCGCCAATGGGTTCTGTGAATTTGCATGGAAGTTTATTACCGCAATACCGTGGTGCGGCACCAATTAACTGGGCAGTGATTAATGGAGAAAAAGAAACAGGTGTAACAACCTTTAAACTCAAACATGAAATTGATACCGGCGATATTTTATTACAGGAAAGTTTTCCCATTGGAGAAGATGACACTGCCGGTGAAGTACATGATACAATGAAAGAAATTGGAGCAAAGCTTTTGGTAAAGACAGTAGCAGGATTAGCAGCAGGAACTTTGAAAGAAAAACCGCAAAACAAATTCCAAAATCCAAATTCCAAAATTCAGGATCTTCATCATGCTCCCAAAATATTTACTGAAACCTGCAAAATTGATTTTACTAAATCAACAGAAGAAGTACATAATCTCGTTCGTGGGCTCTCTCCTTTTCCCGGCGCCTTTACTTCATTGGAGGGTAAGATGCTGAAGATATATAGAAGCAAAAAAGAAATATCAACTCCTAAAATCAATACGGGCGAATATGAA
>JBLMVP010000012.1:0-2827 GCA_050256755.1 Sphingobacteriales bacterium
GGAACTGAGGCTTCTGTTTATGCTATTAAACAATTTGCCTACCTGTTTCCGGAATTATGCAATCAGGAAACAACTCTGTTATACGCCAATCAAAAGGAAGATGACCTGCCCGAAAGAGACCGTATGAGTGAACTGGCAGCAAGGCATTACACCAACCTTACTTTACAGAAACTGGAAATGCCCGAGCCAAGAAAATTTTTTCATGAATGGATTGGAGAACGCAGTGGAAATAATATTTTAATATCAGGTTCTTTTGCCCGGAGCGGACTTTCAGAATCAATAAAAAGGAGCTTTATTTACGAAACAATAGCAGATCACAAAGTGCCTGCCTTCATTGCTCATAGATAATATTATTTAAATGACATCATTTGAGGGGCATATAAATGGTGAAAAGCCGGTAGTGGTTGATTTTTTTGCTGAATGGTGCGGACCATGCAAAATGATGACTCCAATTTTAAAAGAATTAAAAGAAAGACTGGGTGATAAAGTAACTATTCTTAAACTGGATATTGACAAAAATCCTCAATATGCCAATAATTATGGTGTACAGGCTGTTCCAACTCTTATAGTTTTTAAAAACGGAAAAATAGCCTGGCGTAAAACAGGTGTTGCACCTACCAATGAAATTCTTCAAAATTTAAAACATTTGGTTTAAAGAAATTCTATAGCAAACTTTGCCTTTGTGGCCTCATTGGAAAAATTAATATCAGCACATTTAAAGGCATTTCGGGAATATTTTTTCCTGGTAAAGATTGATGCAAATCCAAAAATAGTACACGACCTGAGAGTAGAATATAAAAAATCAAGATCAATAATCAGGCTTATTAGAACGGGAAAAAATAAATTAAAAATTCCGCCATTATTAAAAGACTTTTATGCTGCGGCCGGAAGAGTAAGAGAATTGCAGTTACAAGAACAGACAATGAAAGACGTTGTTAGTAATCCTGAATTACCCGCTTATTTTAACCTGTTACAAAAACAATTAACATTTGCCATCACTACACTAAAGGAAAAATCAACTGTAGTTGATATTGAAAAAAGCCTCCACTCCATCACCAAAAAATTTCCAAAAAAAATTTCAGCAATACAGGCTCTCGGCTTTATAAATAATAAAGCAGCGTCTTTATTATTCATTTTTGAAAAGAAAAATAAAAAAGATGCAGACATTCATGAAATAAGAAAAATAATAAAAGATTTGATGTACAGTTTTCACACTTTAGAATCAATAAATCTAAAATACGTTATTCCGTTATCTGCTTCAGAAGAAAAAATATTTCACGAACTCGCAAATGAGTTGGGGTTATTCCAGGATAAATGCAATGCACTTGCTCTTTTGCGGATGTCAATGTTCCGTAATTTACCGGAAGAAGAAAAATCATCATTAAGATTAATCAGATCAACTATGATGAAGGGAAAAATTGAATCCAGGAAGAATGTTCTAAATAAACTATTATCTGCTTCTCCCCTCTTTACCTCTCTGATTAACAGCAAAAAAAAAACATTTAACCAGATTATAGCTCATTAGTTTTAGTTGGCTTATATGGGTTAAAAAATAACCGATACAAACATATTTACCTTTTACCTGTTTTGAAAAAGGCTTAAAGAGTCCCGGTTTCTACGATTGAACCAGAAAATTTCAACCATTAGTTATGCACAGTTAATTTGGTTTTTAAGAAACTGGCACGGTATTAGAATATTCATAAATCTACACACAAATCCATCCCTGATTCAATATTTATTTAATTATAAACTTTAAAAAACATCTTTATGAGTGTATCAAATTATCCTGCGGCAAGCAGTCAAAATGAGCCGCCTAAAAAGGATTACAGAAATCTTATTATCGGAGTTATGGTAGCTGCCCTTGTGGGTATGGGCATTTACATGGCTTTTGATAAAACTAAAACATCAGAAACAATACAGCAACAGCAAACACAAATTGCCAAAGTAACTGATGACAAAAGCGAAATTCAGAAAAACTTTGATGCTTCTCTGGCCCGTTTGGATGCTATGACTGAAACAAACAATGGTCTGGAGAAGAAACTGACACAGCGCAGCAAAGAAATTGATAATTACAAAAAGCAAATACGTGGCATTTTAAATAAAAAGAATGCTACTGCTGCTGAATTAGCAAAAGCAAAAGAATTGATTGCACAATTAGATGAAAAAATCAACGGATTGCAGGCAGAGGTTGCCCGTTTAACACAGGAAAATCAAACATTGGGACAGGAAAAAGTAGTATTAACTCAGCAAAAAGAAGAGCTAACTCAAAATTTAGCTGTTACTACCAGCGCCAAAGAAGAACTGGCAAAGAAAGTAGAGGTTGCCTCAACATTAAATGCTTCTAACTTTGCTATCACTCCTATTAATGTAAAGCATAACGGAATAGAAAAGGTTTCTACCACTGCAAAACGTGTAGACAAAATGATGGTTTCGTTTGATGTTGAAAACCGAATAGCGGAATCAGGACAGACAGATTTGTACGTTGTGGTAATAGGACCTGATGGTAAATCAGTAACTGACCAGTCAATGGGTTCCGGTACTTTTACTACGAGGGAAGAAGGTGACAAAGCATTTACTACAAAAGTTCCTTTAGATTATGAAGCTGCTAAGAGGAAGAAAGTAGAATTTGCCTGGAAAGACATCAATAAATTCCAAACGGGAAATTATACTATACAGATTTATCAAAATGGATTTAAAATTGGAGAAGGCACCCGTGAACTTAAAAAAGGCGGATTGTTCAGCTAATGTTAATTAGATAGTTGCCATATTTCTAATACACATAAAAAAACTGCCTGGATTTTTCCGGGCAGTTTTGTTTTCTATTAGA
>JBLMVP010000013.1:0-2927 GCA_050256755.1 Sphingobacteriales bacterium
GAAGGGCTTCACCCAACTATAAGAAGGTCTTCACCCAACTATAAGAAGGGCTTCACCCAACTATAAGAAGGCCTTCACCCAACTATAAGAAGGGCTTCACCTAACTATAAAAAGGCCTTCACCCATCTGTATGAAGGGCTTCATCCGTCGAAAGAAGAGCTTTTTACGGCAAGTGAAGGTCTCTTTCCGCACACTTGTTCTTTATTTGCAATGTGTGGCCGACAGGAACAATGGGGTAATTAAATTAATTTAATAAAGAAAGTATTAAATCAAGATCAATTCTTGTTTCATCCAATGGGCTTAATGATTGATGCTGAAGTGCGGTACCCAATTTTCTTAAGTCAAATTTCTCTTTAAATTTAGAATAGGAATTTCTTATCATCCGCAGCAGTTCATATTTATCTATCACATCTTCCAGGTCTATAACATAGGAATCTTCTGCTATATACAGGAGTATGGTATCCTCTCCATTAACAAATTTGCAACTGAATCTGCAGGCAATTCCTTTTTTTGTTGAGGCTCTTTTCTTCATCACATCAAGAGATATGTGTGAAATTATTTTTTCTCCCAACTCAGAAACATCCACCGGGGGTATATAAATCCATTCGCTTATAATAAGTTCAGTTTGTTCAATCATGTTTAACTGTTTTATTGCCTGGCTTAGCGAGTTTGTGCTGACAAAATTGTACACTATGCTATATTCTCACACAATATATAAATGTATGATTTTAAATGCTGCTCTTTATTTTTTATGCTGAAGAATATTGTTTGATATTGAGTGTATCAATTTACAGTGCAGTTACAAACAGCGTAGGGCAGGGGATACACTACGCTCTCTTTACGTATATATCACCGTAAATACCAAAATTGTCTTTACAGAAACTGTTACTTTCTAAAAAAGTTTTTAATTCAGTATAATTAAGCCATTGTTTAAAATTCATTTCATAAGATTCATCACGGCAGATATTATACAGTGCATTACCGTTATATAATTGGTTAAGCAATACAATACATTCAATGGCCTTATCTTTTTGATGGGGCAAAGTATATTCAAATGAAAGGGCTTTTACCGGCGTAGATAATCCTTTTAGTACTTCCAGTTCAAATCCTTCGGTATCAATTTTTATAAAATCGGGTATTCCATATTGAGTTATCAGTATATCCAGGGTTGTTATTTCTATTTGTTCCACTTTGTCCCACCTGTTATGTGCAAAATGGCCCTGCTTCATTCCATCAATCCATTCTGTACTAAAAGAAGATATCAGTGTATCATCTGCTATATAAAAGTTTTTAATTTCAGCCTTTGATCCGGCGCCCTTTGTAACAATAGTTACCTCTTCATTTTTAAAAACTTTTTGCAGTTCTTTATAACAGGCCTGCTGCGGCTCTACTGCTATTACTTTTGCTTTTAATAAAAGAAAGGTAGCTACGCGGCTGCCCATATTGGCGCCTATATCAAAACATAAATTATTTTCGTTAACAAACTGGCTGTAAAGCTGCTGCATTTTAATCATCTTTTTTGTGGGAAAGTTTTTCTGTTGCCAGAACAGCCATTTATAGTATTGTCCCATTGCCTTAAGAGATCTTCTCCAGATGCTTTCGAAATTAATCAGGCCTTTCATTTTAATTGGCTTTTGGTAGTTGATTTTAAAATAAAACTTGTTTGATACGGATATGAACATTCATGTTCATATACCGGTTATTGCTAAAAAATGAAAAGGTTTTGCAATTGCTGGTAATATTATAACCTTCACCCGTGCAAAACAAATCTATCCATTATGCAGGGTGAAAAACGCAACTTCAAATTACTTACAAAGTAGCAATTTTAAACAATTGGATGGAACTGCAATTAAAAAATACCGGGTACCTTTTATTTTACAGGGCTGGGAGAAATATTATTACAGTTCTGCAACAAACCACGCTGAGCGGTGCAGAGAAAAAGTTTACTGTTATAATGATTCTGTGCTTGTTTGTTCTGCTCCGGTTTCTGAATCGCCGGATCTGTATCTCCATCTACGGCTGCGGTTTTTCCATTCTTCTTTAAATTTTTCTTTTTGCTCTGGAGTCATGTTTCTCCACATCATTTTTTCTTTCTGGTAATCCCGGCGGTACCCGCTTCCTCCGCCAAAACTGCTAAATAAAATTTTGGATAATACCAGTATTCCCAAAGCCTGCCAAAATGTAATGGCAGATACATGCAGTACTACAGCCAGCACATTATTCCAGAGTAACATCACTACTCCGCCAAAAATTAAAATAGCTATAGGAGCTACAATGATAAATAGTACCATTATTCTTACCACACGCAGTACAACTAATTTTGCCCAAAGTGATTGTTTCATAATTTAAAATTTTATTGTTCAGTAATTTCTTTATGCAATTGCTCTAATCGTTTTCTAAGGTGCAGTACGGCATACCGCTTGCGGCTGAGCAGGGTATTGATCTTGTCACCTGTCCGTTCCGCTATTTCATTAAAAGAAATATCTTCCAGTTCATTCCAGATAAAAACCTGTTTTTGTTCTTCAGGTAATTCATCCAGTGCAGAAAATAATTGTTCCCAAAAAAGATTTCGGAAATGCGCAGTTTCCGGAGTTTCTGTCAGCAATATTTCCCTGAAATTAAATTCACTTTCTTCGTCACCTGTAAACATCTCTTCAAGTGAATCGGGTTGATGTCTGCGGTATTTATCAATAATCCTGTTCCTTGCTACCCGGTACAACCAGGCACTCGTTTGCTGAATAGGTTCGGTGTTCATTACCTTGCTGAAGCGGTACCATACATCCTGCAGAATATCTTCTGCATCTTCATCCGTATTCACTCTTCCGCGAATAAAATAAAACAACCTCTTGCCATAATCACGAACCGCCCGGATGATATTTTGTTTTGGATGATCTGTCACTGGTATGGTCGCTATCAGACCCATTTAT
>JBLMVP010000014.1:0-5292 GCA_050256755.1 Sphingobacteriales bacterium
CTCCCTTGTGATAATGGAAAATGATGAGTATTTAGGATTGATGACCGAAAGGGATTATGCACGTAAAGTAATTTTAAAAGGTAAATCTTCATCAGAAACACCGGTTAGTGAAATTATGTCAACCGGTTTACCACGGATAACTCCTGAAAATTCAATTGAAACCTGTATGCATATTATGAGCGAAAGCAATATTCGCTATCTGCCGGTTTTTGACCGAGACAAATTATGTGGTATTATCTCCATTACAGATGTCGTTACGGAAACAATTCTTGCCCAAAAAGAAACTATTGAACAGCTCAAAAGTTATATTCAGTCTTAAAGTTGATGAACGGTTAGGCAAAATTTCATTTGTACTTACCTTTGCGTGGCATGAAGCATTTATCAGCCCTTAATAAATATTTCTGGAAATACCGCTGGCGTTTCTTTTTGGGAATCCTGTTCGTAATAACTTCTAACTATTTCGCAGTACTTGCACCCCAAATTACCGGTTTTGTTATTGACCAGGTACAAAAAAAATTACCGGGATACAAAGAAAAAGCGGTTATAGTTAGAAACGATTCCTTGGTACAAAAATTTACTGACTGGGTACAAACCATCGATTTTTCTTTTGGAAAGATGATTGCTTTTTGCGGTATTACTCTTTTATTACTAGCATTAATCCGCGGAGTATTTATGTTTTTTATGCGGCAAACGATTATTGTAATGAGCCGGCATATTGAGTACGATCAAAAAAATGAAGTATATATCCATTATCAAAAATTAGATACCCAGTTTTTTAAAACTCATGATACAGGCGATTTAATGAGCCGTATGGCTGAAGATGTAAGCAGAGTAAGGATGTATACCGGACCTGCAATAATGTATCTTACAAACCTCGTAGCCGTAATTCTCTTCTGTAGTTTTTATATGTGGAAGAAAAACCCGGAACTTACCATCTGGGCACTCGCACCATTACCAATTCTTGCTATTACCATTTACTTTGTCAATAACATAATAAATAAAAAAAGCGAAAGAATACAGGCATTACTTTCAGATTTAACTACCAATGCCCAGCAGTCATATTCCGGCATAAGGGTTATAAAATCTTATGTACAGGAAAAAGCCATGTTGAAGTTCTTTGATAAGAACAGTGAAGAATATAAAAGCAATGCATTGGGTCTTGCTAAACTGGAAGCCATTTATTTTCCTGCAATGGCTTTGATAATCGGCATTAGTATTTTACTCACCATTTATAAAGGCGGGTTATTGCATATGGCCGGCAAAATTGAGTTTGGCGATATTGCTGCTTTTGTAATGTATATTACTATGATGACATTTCCCGTGAGTGCCATTGGTTGGGTAGCAAGCATGATACAGAGAGCAGCAGCATCCCAAAAAAGACTGAATGAGTTTTTACAAACAGTTCCCACTATTCAAAACCCGGAGCACCCGGTAATTAAAAATCTTAACGGAGAAATTAGATTTAACCATGTTGATTTCATTTATCCTCATACAGGCATTCATGCATTAAAAGATTTTAATCTTTCTATTCATAAGGGCCAGAAAATTGCCATCATTGGTCGTACCGGTTCTGGTAAATCAACCATTGCACAATTACTTTTACGTATGTATGACCCACAAAAAGGTTCCATTGAAATTGATAGTACCAATATCCGGGAATTGGATTTAAACAATTTACGTAACCAGATAAGTTATGTGCCACAGGATATATTTCTTTTTAGCGATTCAATTTCTAATAACATTCGTTTTGGGTTAGAGAAAAACAACCAAGGAGATTACCGGCAGGCGGCACGCCAGGCATCTGTTGAAAAAGATATTGATGGGTTTGCCGAAAAATTTGAAACGTTGGTGGGGGAGAGAGGGGTTACTCTTAGCGGCGGGCAAAAACAACGGGTATCTATTGCCCGCGCATTAATTAAAAATCCCCAGATAATTGTTTTTGATGATTGCTTGAGTGCTGTGGACACAAAAACAGAAAAAGAAATACTCACACAGCTCCATTCATACCTTTATGATAAAACAGCCCTTATCATTACTCATCGTATTTTCAGTTTATTCGATTTTGATAATATTGTAGTGCTGGATGATGGTAAAATAGTGGAACAGGGAACGCACGAAAGCCTGATGCAAAAAGGCGGTTATTATGCCGAGTTATATGCCCGTCAGCAGGAGCAGGAAACAGCTGAAGCATGAAACAATAGCCAGGTGCGGGTTTGAAGGCATTTGCTAAAATTTTGCCAATTCACAGAGAACATTATCTTTGTCCCTCATTTTTTAAAAGGTAATTATAAACTAAAACTGTACAATTGTGGCGTACGAAAACAATGACAAAAAAATGGAAAGCGTTTACAGCAAACGCATCCGTGCGGGAAAGCGCAGAACTTATTTCTTTGATGTAAGAGCGACCCGTGGTAATGATTATTACATCACCATTACGGAAAGCCGTAAGCGTTTTAACGACAATGGTTACGACAGGCACAAAATCTTTCTTTATAAAGAAGATTTTAACAAGTTTCTGAAAGGATTGACTGAAGCGGTTGATTATGTTAAAACAGAATTGATGCCTGATTTTGATTTTGATGCATTTAACCACGATAATGTGGAGGGTGAAGGTGAAGCTATGGGGACTGAACCTGCTGAAGCTGCTGAGCAAATAGAAACAGAAACTCCTGTGCAATCAGTACCGGCAGCGGAAGTTACTCCACCTGCCAGCAATAGCACCAGTACAGAAGAAGTAGATAAATGGTAAATTAATCTATTAATACTACAGGCCCCCGGATATAATTTCGGGGGTTTTGTTGTTATTGTACCATGATCTTTCCTCTTGCCACAATCTTGTTATCCCTTAAGATAGAGTAGATATATAACCCTTTTTCCAAAATAGCTGTAAATATTTTTTCAGAATAATTGTTGAGCAATTGCTGGTGAACTAATTGACCGGTTACAGAAAAAATTTGCAATACAGATGATTTCAGTGTATTGGAGAGTATGGTTAATCCTTCTTCACGCTTTACAGGATTGGGGAACAACAGGTAATCACTACTATCAAAATAATAAAGGGTAATGGGGAAACCGTAAATTAACTGACCATTGAGTAATTCAATTTTTACCCTATAAATATTTCCGCCTTTATTCAAAATATTGTCAATAAAGGAATAATCAAGGTTTCCATAAGGGATAAATGTTTTAATGCATTCATAATTACCCTTTTCAATTTTCTCAATACAAATTGATTTTACCTGGTATATAGTACCCATTCCAACCTGTATGCTTGCCGATTTATCATTCAAATCAACAAGAAAATTTCTGAGGTAACAATCTACTCCCTGTGTTGTATAATTAAATGTATAGCTCTTAACTCCGTTTTTAGTTGAGGATAAATCAGGGCTTACCGTATAATGTAAGGCAGGGGAAATTGTTTTTTTTATGATTAAAAAAGTATCTGCAGTAGTTGAAAATGGTTGCAAATATTTATTTCCCAGACTGAAGACTGTATAAGAATTTACTCCTTTAATTTTTCGCCAGTAAATCATCGCACTGTCAGTACAGTTAAAGCCAACACCTGTTGGAATTATATGTGATACAGAAAAAGTGTCTGATAAATAATTATCAGAACCAATTGTCATTTTTAGAAGTGCAGTTGTAAAAGTATCAGGAGCTGCCCAATAAAAACTATTCTCCATTAAATTGACTGAATTATTTATTAAGTTCCATGAGGTTCCATTGTTAATACTGTATTCCAGCTTACCTGTTCCTGTATATGTATTTTCCCAGCGGAGTAAGTTATTTTGATTAGAAAAGATATTATCTGAACCCGTTGGATACGTAAATTTAAAATGATTAAGTGTATCCCACTGATAAGCAATATAAAAACTTTGAGTACCTGATGGTATATTAAACCCATTTACATTAACAGAATAATCTCCTGCCAAAGGATTGTCTATAGTTATTTGTTCTGTGTTGTTTAAACTATCTCTTTTTTGAACCGGCAATTCATTTAATGCAGCTGTGTTGGGCGAACTATTTAATACCCATGGTTTATAAATAGTAGAAGAAGGGATATATATTATTTGTAAATCCAAATCGTTTACTAAAGCTTTAAAAGTATTTACAGCAGCAGCAGGATCGTTCCATGATAAAGTTATTTTTAAATTAACTGCGTTAAATGGAATTGATAGTGGTAAGCTTAATGTATTTCCATTTGCCACAATGCCGGTTAAAATCCTGTCTTCTTTAATAGTTTTAATTGCCTTGTAAGCATTTACACTTCCATAGCCTGAGTTAAAATCTATTCCCCTGGGCCCTACATCATCAGCACTGTTAAGCAAAACAGCTTTTATCAAAGCAGATGGAGGATTCGTTCCATTTATATCTTTATAAGCTTGTTGCGCCAATAAAGAAACTCCCGATACAATAGCCGCAGCACCAGAACTTCCATCTTCAGCATAAGCAACTAATTCAGGTTTTACCCTTCCGTCAAATGCAGGGCCGCGGCTACTTAGAGGCAATACAGTTCCAAATGAATCAATATGGCCAGCTGTCAAAATATTTTTAGCCATTTTAAAATTACCGGTAGTATTGGCAAAACCATTTATACCTGCATAATTTTGTGTTCCGGCATCTGTTCCTTTATTACCAACAGAAAAAACATGAAGTAAGGTTGTGTTGCTGTTGGCCTGTACATCATATGCAGCAGCTTCTGCACCATAAAAATTCTCAATAGCAGTACCATATGAATGGTTTTGCAGAGTAATATTATTTTGCTGAAAGAAGGAATTATTATCCGGCATCAGGTTGGCAAAATCCGAAGAAGATAATGTGGCTGACCATGCAGCACCCTTACCCGTATAATAAGAATTCCCTGCACCTCCAATTATCGTAGCCATATAGCTTGCATGAGATGAATTAATTGGTGAACTGATAGCTGTTTTTAAAATTCTTCCTTTAAAATCAATGTCTGACGTATCAAACAAATTTTCTTTTATACTTACTGTTGTTCCGGTCCCATTTAACAGTGGCCAGTTATTATGAACAAGATTTATTTTGTTGACTGAATTATCAAATCCATTCACCTGTAATTCTTCAACTGGTTTTGGTGAAACGGATTGTATATAATTTACATTCTCATCTGAAATTAATTGCGCCAACTCTGTACGTGTAAGTTTTACCTGTAAAAAATGATATTCAGGATATTTTTTTTCTATTGATTTTATAAGCTGGCCAGCAATCAATACATCAGCACTATCTGAATTAATTAAATAGCTTCCATCTCTGAAACTGCCTTTATTTAAT
>JBLMVP010000015.1:0-4817 GCA_050256755.1 Sphingobacteriales bacterium
TATGCTATCATTGCCGCTTATGAAACATTAATTAAAAACAATATCACTCCCGGCATAAATATTAAATTCTTTTTTGAAGGAGAAGAAGAAGCAGGCTCCATCAATTTAGGTGAAATGATGAAAACATATAAAGAACAATTACAGGCAGACTGCTGGATTATTTGTGATGGACCACGTCATCAATCCGGCAGAAAACAAATTGCTTTTGGTGTTCGGGGCGATGTAAATGTTGATTTGATTGTATACGGAGGCAAACGTCCTTTACACAGCGGCAATTATGGTAACTGGGCGCCTAACCCTGCCATGAGACTAGCACAATTACTTGCTTCGATGAAAGATAAAAATGGAATGGTTACCATTAAAGGATTTTATGATGATGTAATTCCATTAACAGTATCAGAAAAAGAAGCCATTAAAAAAGTGCCGGATATAGAAGGTATTTTAAAAGATGAATTAGCAATTGCTGTTCCCGATGGCGGTGGCAAATCTTTTTTAGAACTTATCAATCTGCCTACTCTTAATATTAACGGAATGCAGAGTATGAATATTGGTGCCCTGGCAAGTAATATTATTCCAACTACTGCTACTGCTGTTTTAGATCTAAGGTTGGTATTAGGAAATGATGTTGACAGGCAGATAAATAAACTGGTTAATCATATTAAATCGCAGGGATATTATGTTACAGATAAAACTCCAACTGATGAAGAAAGAAAAAAATATGGATGGATTGCACAGGTAAATAAAAGAGATGGCGGTTATAATGCCCAGCGTACACCGATGGATTTCCCTTTAGCTAAAAATATTGCTGCTGCTGTTCAGTCAACCACAAAAGAACCTGTGGTGCTATTGCCGGGTATTGGCGGAAGTTTACCTCTTTACCTTTTTGAAAAGATATTAAATACAAAACCGGTAACCATGAACCTGGTTAACTACGACAATAACCAGCATGCAGAAAACGAAAACATTCGCATTGGTTATTTATGGCAGGGAATTGAAACAGTAGCAGCTGTTATGATGATGAAATAAAATTATACATCATTCCTTATCCCATTTTCAAATTGTTCTTTTGAAAGACTTTGATGATCTTGTATTCTGTTTTGGGTAAACGACTAGGAATATAAAAAGGTACCATAGCTGCCAATGACAACCAGGGACCTAATTACCAGGCTTAGCAGTGGCTCTTTGTTGTATTTATTCTTATAATAAATGAAAGACAAATAGCAATTCCCGGGTGATAGCCAGGGCCAGAAAACGCATATTTTAGATTTGAATGAAGCATCAAATTATTGAAAAATAATAGATAAAAGACTTTAGTTAATTTTACAGTGTATGGTCTTTGTACCGAAATGGTTAATTCCCGTTTGAAATAATTTTGTAAAAACACAACTATGAATTCATTAAAATTAATCTCCACCTTTTCTCTGTTTATTTTTTTCCTGACAATTATTGCCTGTAAAGCGCAAAATCAAACACAGCAGAAAGAAAAATTAGAACCAGCTGAATTTGCAACAGGTATAGCAAAGGATTCTATACAATTGTTAGATGTTCGTACACCAGGTGAATATCAAAGCGGCCATCTGAAAGGATCATTATTAGCCAACTGGAATGATGAAAATGAATTTGAAAGAAGGACTTCTTTTTTAGATAAAAACAAGCCGCTTTATGTGTATTGCTTAAGCGGTGCCAGAAGTGCTGCTGCAGCAGAAAAATTCAGGAATGAGGGTTTTAAAGAAGTGTATGAATTAAAAGGCGGTATCAATGCGTGGAAAAAAGAATCTCAACCTATGGAAGGTGCTGCTAATGAAAAACAAATGAGCAGGGAAGATTTTAATGCTGCTGTAAATAGTTCTTCATTTGTTTTAGTTGATTTTGGTGCAGAATGGTGCCCTCCCTGCAAAAAGATGGAACCTGTTTTAAAAAGTATTACTGAAAAATATGCCGACAAAGTAAAACTGGTAAAAGTTGATGGCGGCCGCGATATTGAATTAATGAAACAATACCAGGTAAATGCATTACCGGTATTTTTAATTTATAAAGATGGGCAATTAGTATGGCGTAAAGAGGGCATTGCAGATGAAAAAGAAATAACTGACCAGTTCCGTTAATTATTGATTATGCGCTTTTACAAAATCTGTGACTAGGTAGCTAATTAATTTGCCAATAGATTCATCTTTTCTTCCATCCTGCAATTGCGATGCGCCTTCGCAAATATGCAGGTAAGCCACTTTACTGTCGGTTGCTGCAAAATTGATGTATTGTCTTGCATGTAAGGCAGAAATCCCTGAAGGAGTTACCGCACTGCTTAAAATATTTTCAACTGAATCAAGGTCGAGTTCCACACCCGTATAATTATCTTCTGTAAAACCGGTGGCGTGGGCAACAGCCTGTATGAAATTTCTTTTTTCGTGAATAAAAATATCTTCATAAGTAATAAAATCCATAAACGGATTATTAACAATATCCAGCCATACATTCTGCGGTAAATAATTTTCATGGATGCCAACTGCACAATATTTTTGTAAGTAGCCATCTTCTTCTGCGTAACGAAAACCGTTACCACTATGTCTTCCTTCTGCTGGCCTGTAATCGGTATGCGCATCTAAGTTAATTGCATTGATTTGTGCCAGGGGCAAAATACCGGTTTTATGTAACCCCTTTGCTGAGCCCTTTATTAATGGATAAGCATTATTATGCCCACCACCAATAACAATTGGAATTTTTTTATAGCTTGTAATTAGCTTAGCCAGCGTTTCTACTTCATCATCAACAGTATTTACTGCATGACGATATGCATCTACCTTTTCTTCATACCCGTGTGCGTTGTTGTCAATCACATATTTTAAATCGCCAAAATCAAAATGACCCAACATCAGCACTTCATCGCCTGAAAAAAAATCGTTACTCTGGATATTAAAAAAAGATTGCAGGAAAGGTATCCAGCAGGTTTCAGTGCCACTATTTCCATGATTCGCTTTTACACCAATATCTTCAGGTATCCCTATCAGCACATAACGGGCAGGAGATTTTTCAATAGATGACTCTAATTGTTGTGCATCGGCAATCGTATGTAAACGTTCTCCAACTTTTGTTTCAAATCTTCTTATTCTTGTCAGGCTCAGAATATCCTGTTTGTTATAAATTTTTAAGTGCTTCATTAAGGGAAGTTAAATAAATTCTCCTTTTATCATTACTTTATCAATCAAATTCGTCCCAAAGGAATAAGGAAGATAAGCCAGTGACGAAACTGGCCTGGTAAAAATAAGATTAGCTTTCTTTCCAACGGTAATACTTCCTGCTTCACCCTGCAATTCCATTGCATAAGCACCGTTGAGAGTTGCTGCATTAATAGCTTCTTCAGGCAGCATCTTCATTTGTATACAACTCATTGCCACAACCATGTTCATATTTCCACTGGGTGATGAACCCGGGTTAAAATCTGTAGCTAATGCAACAGCACAACCAGCATCAATCAATTGTCTTGCCGGTTGAAAAGGCATTCGTAAAAAGAAAGCGGCTGAAGGTAATAAGGTTCCAATGGTATTAGATTTGGCAAGCATTTGAATAGTTGATTCATCCATTGTTTCTAAATGATCAACTGAAACAGCCCCCAACTTAACCCCTGTCTCAACTCCTCCTGAAAGATTTAACTGATTGGCATGGATCTTTGGCTTTAATCCATACTTCATTCCGGCCCTGCATATCTCTTCCGTTTCTTCCGGAGAAAAGAAACCGGTTTCGCAAAACACATCAATATAATCAGCTAATTTTTCCTTAGCAATGATGGGCAGCATTTCATTGATGATTGAATCAATATATCCACGATGGTTATCTTTATACATCAACGGGTAAGTATGTGCACCAAGAAAAGTAGATTTAATTAAGAGCTTTGATTTTTCTTTCAGCTTTTTTATTACCCTCAGCATTTTTAACTCCCCTTCTACTGTTAGTCCATAACCACTTTTTATTTCTATAGCACCTGTGCCGAGCTTACTCACTTCTTCTAATCTTTTCCATGCAAGATTGAAGAGATCATCTTCTGAAGTATTATTTAACTTATAAGCTGAATTTAAAATACCTCCACCCCTGGCAGCAATTTCGGCATAACTCAACCCTTTTATTTTATCAACAAACTCTTCTTCCCTGCTTGTGGCAAAAACCAAATGAGTATGACTATCGCACCAGGCGGGGAGAACGAATTGACCCGTAGCATTTATAGTTGTTAGTTGACGGTTGATAGTTGACAGTTCTTCCATTTTGCCATAGCCGGCAATGATTCCGTCTTCAATAATTAAGTAGGCATTTTCGATGCAGGGAAGTGAAGCCAGTTGTTTACCACGCAATAATATATTTTCTTCCCGTACATTGACGAGTTGTTTGATATTAGTGACAAGCAATGAAGACATCCTGCAAATCTAATTGGATTTATTGAACCGGCGCATTCGCTTTCTTATGTGACAGGTATTTTTCATGTCTCAAAGTGATATAAGCAATAATTGCACTGCCAAACATTAATAAAAACCCAAGAAAGAAAGAAACACCCGGAAATTGTACCGGGGCATCTTTATGTGTAAAGAAATAAAATAAATTATTCATAATAAGTGGCCCAATAATGGCTGTTGCACTCATAATGCTGGTTAAAGCACCCTGTAATTCACCCTGCTCATTTGGTGGGACGTGACCTGCTAAAACTGCCTGTAATGCCGGACCAGCAATACCTCCTAAACAATACGGCACCAAAAAAACAAACATCATCCAGCCCTGTGTAGCGAATGCAAATAATAACAAACCCAATGCATAAAATACCAACCCGGTATAAA
>JBLMVP010000016.1:0-5098 GCA_050256755.1 Sphingobacteriales bacterium
CATTCTCTGCAAATGGATTGACCCGCCTGTTACCATAACCCAATTAGTAAGTTTAGTTACAGGAGATGGGTTGAAAAGAGATTATGTTTCAATAGAAGAAATTTCACCAAACGCAAGGTTAGCAGCTATAGCAAGCGAAGACCAGTTGTTTCCCGACCACGATGGTTTTGACTGGAAGAGCATTGAAAAGGCTATGGCATATAATAAACGAAAGCCAAACCGTGTTAAGGGAGCTTCTACTATATCTCAGCAAACAGCCAAGAATGTTTTTTTATGGCAGGGAAGAAGCTGGTTTCGCAAAGGACTGGAACTTTATTTTACTAAGATGATTGAATGGATTTGGGGAAAGACAAGAATACTGGAAGTTTATTTAAATGTAGCTGAAATGGGAAAAGGAGTTTATGGTATTGAGGCGGCGGCTCAGCGCTATTTTAAAAAACCAGCCAAAAATCTTACCCGCAATGAAGCTGCAATGATACTTTCCTGTATGCCTAATCCTAAAAAATATACCGTAAAACCATTGAGTAGTTTTGTAGCACGGCGATACCCATGGGTAATGCAGCAAATGAATCACCTGGAAGGCGATCCCGATATTCAAAAACTTATTTACGATAAGAAAGAAGTAAAGGCTGATGCTGAAAACTGGAAATAAGAACAGTTTATTGTAATGAATCGATTGTACTGATGGCTTTTTCTAAACGCTCTTCATAGGACCCGCTTATTTCAACCCAGGGCGTGGATTGATTTACCATTATATCTTTATAAATATGATAAAGCTTTTGCCTGTTTTCTAAATCGGGGTATTCTCTCAGTTCATCTTTCACCCATGGAATGTCAGTATTACAGAGAAGGTATAAATCGTACTTTCTTTCAGTTATTTGCTTCAGTATCCAGTTATGACATTTATTAAATACAAATTCACACCACACTTTCATTACATACATATCAGTATCAATGAAAAGGAGACCGGAAGATGGTAAGGCTGAAAGTCCGGAAATATTATTATATGTATTTCTTTCTGTCTTCCCGTCTTGCGAACTTACAGACTCCATCAACATCTGTACATACTCCTCTTCCATTGCCAGCTGTCCTTTAGCAATATTCAGCAAATCATCAAAGGTATAATGGACTCCGTAGGTAAGCAGGTATTCTCTTGCAAACTCCGGGCACCACATGGTATTATAATACTGTGCCAGTTGCTGACATAAAGTACTCTTGCCTGTGCTTTCCGGACCTATTATGACTATTTTTTTGAGCATAAATAAAAGCAAATATTAGAACAATTATACAATTAAATATTTCCTTTTGCAAGGTGATGTATTGTTAATTACTGCGTTTAAAGAAATACTTTATTTACCGGTGTGTTAATACCAGTCTGTTTTAAATTGTAAAAAATATTAGATTGCAGTTATAATTTTTATGACCAATTTTATTCCCATATTTCCTTTGGCGCTGGTAGTTTATCCCGGCGAGCAACTAAACCTTCACATATTTGAACCAAGGTATAAGCAACTAATAAATGAGTGCAATGAACAAAAAAAACCATTTGGTATACCTGCTGTTATAAATAATAAGGTAAATGAAATGGGAACGCTTGTTGAAGTAACCGAAATAGCTGAAGTATATGATGATGGTAAAATGGATATTAAAACACAGGGATTAAAAGTATTTCGTATCCTGGAAGTAATAAAAGACATTCCCGATAAACTATACAGCGGGGCTATTGTAAATTATCCTGATAATAATGAAGTGGGCAACAGGGAACTCATGCAGAAAGTGATGAATGGGATTAAAGAATTACATACCATTTTAAAAGTAAACAAAGACTTTAAAAAAAGCCCCGAAGAGTTAAAAAGTTACGACGTGGCGCATCATATCGGGTTATCGCTGGATGAAGAGTATGAAATCCTTTCTTTAGTAACAGAATTACAAAGACAGGAATATTTAAAAAGGCATTTGACAAAAGTATTGCCGGTTCTGGCAGGAATGGAAATCCTTAAAGAAAAAATTAAGCTTAACGGCCATTTCAAAAACCTCTCTTCTTTGTAATTAGTAAACTTAACGCTGTTTACCCTTCAAAAAAGTGTTGAATTGTTTTAAATCACATAAATTTCACTAAGCCGGAATTTAGTGTAATATTTGCCACCCGGTTTTTCCGGCGTTTTTATTTACAACAAATTCATGGTTACGCTTTGTTTTGATTTTGGTAATACGAGGTTAAAATGCGCCATATTTTACGGAGAAGCATTACAGGAAATTATTGTGCTTGAAAATGACAGCGAATCAACGGTTAAAGAGCTGGTTGAAAAATATAAACCTCAAAAATCTATATTATCATCTGTTATTAACCACAATGAAACAGTTGAACCATTGTTGGCGTCGGTTACAAAATTTCATAAACTGTCACATCTAACTAAATTACCTATAACCTCACCCGTTGGTAAGCCGGAAACAATTGGGGCTGACCGGTTAGCTTTGTCTGTGGCGGCTGTACATTTTCACCCGGGGAAGAATAATTTGGTAATCGGGCTGGGTACAGCTATTACCTATAATTTCATTAATAAGTACAACCAGTTTTTGGGCGGTGGAATTTCTCCGGGAATGGAAATGCGTTTTAAAGCATTACAAACTTTTACGGCTAAACTGCCATTAGTGAAAAAAGACTGGAATTTTCCTCTGTTAGGATATGATACCCGGACAAACATATTAAGCGGGGTGATATTAGGAATGGCAAAGGAAATAGATGGTATGATTGAAGCTTATGCAGAGAAATATGGGAACTTTAACGCTGTTTTAACCGGGGGAGATACCCCTCATTTTGCCCCTCTGTTGAAAAACCAGATATTTGCGGACTCTGAATTTTTATTTAAAGGATTATATGCGATTAGTGAGTACAACAATGCTTAGAAAAATTGGTGCAATAACTGCTTTAGTGCTGTCCCTTCCCCTATGGATGTTCAGCCAGGAAAATTCACCATACTCCCGTTACGGGTTGGGTGATTTGGTACCCGGTAAGAATATAGTAAACCGTGGAATGGGAGGTCTAACAGCTGCTTTTGCTGATTATCAATCCGTCAACTTCAATAACCCGGCTTCCTATAGTAATTTAAAAATTACCACTTTTGATATTGGTGTAGATATAAACAGCCGTACGCTTAAAGATATTCCCGGCGCAACAAAATTTACCAGCAATAATTTATTGGTTTCTTACCTGCAGATAGGAATACCAATTATCAATAGCCAAAAAGCCGCACAGAAAAACAGGGCATGGGGATTAAACTTCGGCTTGCAACCTTTAACAAGAGTAAGCTATAAAATAGAACAATTTACAAGGGTAATAGACAGCATCCAATTTTTGAATGAAGGAAGTGGCGGTTCATATTATGCATTTGCGGGAACAGGTTACCGAATTAAAAATCTGAGCCTGGGTATTAATATTGGTTATTTATTCGGAACAAAAGATATCAATAACCGTAAAATATTTCTTAATGATTCGGTTGTATACGCCAAATCAAATGTGCAAAACAGGGTAACCTACGGTAATATTTATTATAACCTGGGGGCACAATATTCTATTTTGCTGAAAAAAGACAAGAGCGGTTTGCATTCACAATATCTCAGGTTAGGAGCTTACGGAAACTTTAAGCAAAAAATTAATGCAAGGATCGATTCCGTTTATGAAACTTTTCAATATGATGCATTAGGGGGTACTTACAAACAGGATTCCATTTATGAAAGAAAGGATGTAAAATCAACTATTGATTATCCGGCCTCATTCGGGCTGGGTTTTATTTATGAAAAAGAAGGCAAGTATCTTTTCGGTATTGATTACTATCAGGCAACATGGAGCAAATACCGTTTTAATGGGGCTAAAGATTTTGTTACCGATAGTTGGATGATAAATGTGGGCGGTCAATTTGTTGCTAATAGTAAAAAAGTAAACACTGAAAGAGCAGCTAAAACATTAAGGGCAGGATTTAATTACGGCAGGGATATTATGAATGTAAAGGGATCTATGCCGGTTTGGGGTGTATCTGTTGGCGCAGGTTTACCCATTTACAGGTCAAGGTTTTCTACACAATACACCACAATCAACACCGTATTTGAAATTGGCAGCCGCGGAAATAAAAATAATGGGGTTAAAGAAAACTTTTTCCGTATAGGTTTTGGTTTTAGTTTAAGTGATTTGTGGTTTCGTAAATACAAATATCAATAGTGCTTAAAGGCTCAACATATAAAATAAATTTTGCAGCTCTGTTATGGGGCTGCTTTTTTTTATTGAGTTGTGAGAATGACTTGAATGAAGTAAAAGATTTAGCCAAACGCCCGGTAAATGTAGAAACAATGGACTCTGTAACGAGTTTTCTTAGCCAGGGTGGAAAAATGAAAGCAAAACTTTCGTCTGTATACTTAGTGCGAACACAAGATACATTGCCAAGAGTAGAATTTCCCAAGAGTTTACATGTAGATTTTTATGGGGACTCTTTACAATTAGAAAGTTTTTTAGATGCCCGTTATGGAAAATATTATGAAGGCCGTAACCAAGTTTTTTTAAGGGATAGCGTAAAAGTGTATAATGTAAAAGGTGATACATTATGGACAGATGAATTATGGTGGGATCAACAACAACAAAAATTTTATACCGAAAAAGCATTTAAAGTGTGGCAGCATGATAAATACATTTTAGGTACCGGGCTTGAAGCCGGGCAAGATTTAAAATGGTATAAGATGAAAAATATAAATAATAGTTATTTAAATGTACCTGCTAATCAGTTTCCGCAATAGAAACTGAATTTAAAGTAATAAAGATTTGTTTTATTTTTACTTTTCATTTCTTATTCTTCATTTCAATTATTTTTTAACTATGGAATATCGCCGTTTAGGAAAATCAGGATTGCAGGTTAGTGTTTTATCATTTGGAAGCTGGGTTACTTTTCATAAGCAAATTGATGACAGCATTGCTGATGAATTAATGGGAATTGCTTACGATGAAGGCATTAATTTTTTTGATAATGCTGAAGCGTATGCTTTGGGTCAAAGTGAACAGATGATGGGGCGTGTACTGAAAAAGAAAAACTGGGACAGGACATCTTATGTG
>JBLMVP010000017.1:0-4098 GCA_050256755.1 Sphingobacteriales bacterium
GGCTGTTTTAAAACAAGTGGCAAAAAATCTTCAACAGTTACTTTTTTTACTTTAACTATTACATCGTTACTGGAGCCGATGGAAGATGGTTCTGTTGATATGATTATTTCCTGCTCACCGGAAGACAGTTTTACTTCACTGGCATCTAATCTTGTTTTGCTTAAAATTAATTCACCATTTTTTTCAATAGTCCATCGTTTATCATTAAACACAAGGGAAGAGGGATTGAAATTGATTTTAAAACCATCTTTGCGGGTTTCAACCAATGCTGACAGCTCGGCTGAGTTTACAGCTTTACTGGCACTTGTTTTTATACTAACCTGCGATAAATCATTAGCGGATTCTATTGAAATTTCTGAGTTAGGAAGATGGAGACTATCGTTGATGGCAACATCACCAACTGTTCCGGTGAGATTTAATTTTTGTAAATCTCCTTTTCCTTTTAACGAGATGCCTGTAAAAACAGTTTTCTTATAACTGAATAAAGGAACAGTTACATCAACATTTAATTGGTTTTGTGCAAGATTTAATTCCCCGCTCAGGATGGTGTTATCCAGGCCTTTTATGTTTTCATCAAACAGGTTTAGGAACGGACTTATATTCCCGGTTTTAACTTTGAATTGAAAATTTTCATTTTGCGGAATCTTTTTAGGGATGTTAATGTAAGAAGGGTAATATTTATTCAAAAAAACCTGGAAGGCAGTTGGCAAATCTGCAATATTGAAATCGCCAAGAAGGGATATATCAGTTTCATTACTTCTTAAAACCAATGATTTTTTATTGTTAATTAAAGTGGAATAGAGGGTTAAAGAGTCAATTGGCAGCCGGTCTTCGTTATTAAATAAATCTGCATTATATATATGAGCTTCTCCAAGGAAATTATCAATAGTAGTTCCGGAAAAATTGGTATTAATGTTGCCGGCAAAACGTAGATTCTGTTTTGTTAATCCAAGTTGTTTTAAGTTTAATCTTGCAACACGGGCATCAAATATAAATGAGGGTGTTTTCTCAGTGAGTTTAATTTTGCCATCGAGATCAGCTTCAATATTAGGGTCATTAATTTTGAGATTGCCATCAAATTGCTTTTTGTCAAAGATGCCTGTTGAGGTAATATTTTGATAATTATAATTGTTGAATTCTATTTGTTTTAAATGGCCATTAACTTCTGCATATAATTTACTGGCATCAAAACCGCTTCCTTTTACTTTAAGATCGCCGGATACTTTACCTAAATCTGCAATTCCTAAAAACTCACCCAACAGGAAATTATCTGTTTTAAGATTGCCTGAATAAGCAGGTGTTTTGCCCTGGGGTAATTTCATATTCAAATCACTTATCACAGTGCCTAAATTTGTTTGAATGGTACCAAAGGTTACAAAGTCATGTATGAATCCTGTAAAGTTTCCTTTGAAATGCAGACTTTTTAGTTTGTCAATACGTGGCTGTGTAACTTTTTTTAATTGAGGTACAAATGTTATTGCATCTGTATCAGTGGTTATAAAATCATTGGCTTTAAAATCAATAAACGTTTCATCAATATTGGGTAAGCCTGCCAGCTTAAAGTCGCCATTCAAAAAAGTATTTTTCCCGGCCTGCGCAACAACTCCTTTTCCTCCCAAATCATCAATAGTGCCTTTAATATTTCCAGTCAGAGAAATTTCTTTATTCCATGTTTTTAACTCCGGAGCAAAAAAAGCAATATCGTCACTACTGATAATGCTGTTATCAAATCTGCCTTCCAATGAAACTTTTTTGATGAAGTCAGCCATGTCATCATTGAAATGTTGATAGCGCATGGCAAAGTAATGCTTAAGATGGCTTTTGTTTGTTACAGCATTAAGGCTGTCAAACTCCATAGCTTCGGGGTGAAATTTTATTTTAGCAGTAAGTTGTTTAACTATCAGTCCGCTTCTTTCTTTTGTTGAAATATCAGCCAGTGCACTAATAGTATCCTTTATCCAGTTAAGGTTTTTAAATCGGGCATTGATGTTTTCAAATGAAATATGTTGTCCATCAAAATAATTGAGTGGCAGGCGTTCAGTTTGCCGGTCGCTTTTAAAAGTACCGTTCTTTATCTCTATTTGATTAACCAGGATGTTCCATCCGGCAACATTCCACCTTAATAAAGAATCAATCTCCGGCTTTATTTCATTTTCAGTATTGGTAACTTTTGGTTTTGGCGGCCGGTTGCCATCATAGTTATAGATAGAAAACAAAGGCTCTTTTAAATCAATTTTAGTGATGGATAGTTGATGATTTTCAAAATCCATTTTTTCTGCATCAATATAAAGGCTGCCAATATCAGCTACCATATCTTCACCCCGCCACCTGTCTAATTGTTTTACATGAATATTCTGTAGGTCTAATTTTTCCAGTTCCCATTCAATGCCTTTCTTTTTTTTGCCAGTTGAAGGGGACGAGAAATAGTCAACCAAAAACTCGTAATTCCAAACAGAATCCTTTCTTTGCATTTTAACGGTAGCATCCTGCAGCCCCACATAGTGCAATACTGCTTTGTCTTTTAAAAAAAACCAATCTGTAATACTTACTTTAGCTGTACCTGCATATAATAATGTGTCTTTTTGCCGGTCTTCAACTAAAACTCCTTCCAGCAACATTTTATTAAAAAGTGAGAAATCTACATGCTTAATATTAACTTTTGTATTTAGTTCTTTTGATAACCGGTGAGTAACCTGGCGTACGAGCCAGTTTTGTACGGGCTTAGTTTGAATAAGTAACCATACGGTTATCAGTAGCAATAACAGTATGATGACAGAGCGGAGTAATATTTTCCAGAATCTTTTCAACGGCAATCAGTTGTAAAAATAAGGAATGCATGATTTTAAGCAAATACAATACCAATAAGAAAAGCTTAAATTCCCCTTTATTACCTTTTTGAATCAAATAAATCAAAACTGGGATCTATTTAGCTTTATTGCGTATTGTTTTATGGCAATTAACCATTGGTCAGACTAATTCAACAAAACTCAACGATAAATTTGTGTTAGTAATACACGGAGCTGCGGGAACCATTACCAAAGAAAGCATGATTCCTGAAAAGGAAAAAGCATTTAATGAAGCATTGAATAAAGCATTGGCAATAGGATATGATGCTTGCAAAAAAGGAAGGAACTGCTTTGGATGCAGTAGAAATTGTAGAAGTCAGATAATTCGGTAACAAAGATTACAAATATGGAACTGTTGACCCTGCTGCCCTTGACCGTTTACACCGAAGGAATGCATCGTGGTTTTGTGAGAGAAAATAGAAAAGCAACAGTTAAAATTTACAAAACCTAATCCTTAATTAAGATACCAGCCAATTCCCAATGTTATGGTATGAAATTTAATTTTGGGTCCGGAATAATCATCTGAATTATCTCCATTAAACATATTGGATAAGCCACGGTTATACATTAGCTGACCAACCCATTTTTTTGTTTCATAACCAAAACCGAGGTGTGCTCCAGCTTCAAACCGGCCATAAGCTGATTTGCTGAATTTCATATCCCTCTTTGTAGTAGTATTATTAGATCTCGTAATTGTTTCTTTACCATTAATAGTTGTATATAAGGAAAGACTTCCATTAATAAATACACCCGCTTCGCCTGGTCTGTGAAAATCATATTGCAAAAAAGGGGCTATTTGAAACTGGTTTAATTCAAGCCTGATTTTTGTTGTATCCGATTTATCATTTACTTTAAATTCTGCTGCTTTGTGCAACAAATTGAACTGGGGTGCAAAATAAACTGGTGGGTCAAAAAAAACTTTTAATTGTACACCAACATAACCTCCGGGTAAATAGGATGAACTTGCTTTGTAATTGCCTGTAGTGAATGTGCCATTAGTGGCATTAAGTCCGCCTCTTAATAAATATCTTACGTTTTGCGCATTAGCCAATGTGGTGGCACAAATGATTACGATAAACAAGAAGAATCTCTTTGTCATGCTGTGATTGTTTGCTAAATAAATGATAAAGGAAATTGGTGTTTAAAAAAGTCTTCTGATGCTGTCAGCCACTGTTGCTATATCTTCTTCTGTATGCAGAGCACTCAGTACTATCCGGTTATTTTTATCATAGTCCGGGTTAGGATAACCAAA
>JBLMVP010000018.1:0-6763 GCA_050256755.1 Sphingobacteriales bacterium
TATGAACGTATGCTGAAAGGTTATAATGGGCAGGCTTACTGGTTGAGTGCCAATTTAAAATGTTTCTTTCCCCAATCTAATTTACCTGCCTGGTTGAATCTATCTGTTGGTTATGGTGCTGAAGGAATGTTTGGCGGCTTTGATAATATTGCCACCGACAAAAATGGAACTATCACTTTTGACAGAAGGGATATTAAACGTTACCGTCAATGGTATTTGGCACCGGATGTGGATTTCACCAAAATCAAAACCAATAAAAAGTGGTTGCGTACTGCCTTTCATTTTTTAAATGTCTTTAAATTTCCTGCTCCTGCCTTAGAATTATCCAATGGAAAATTAAAGGTATATGCCTTATATTTTTAGGAATCAGTTGAGCATTAAAAATTAATTACGCTACTCCATCCACGCCCCTTTCACCTTATTCCCTTCCACTTCTACAAAAATGTGTTCCTGTATAGTGGTAGCAACCGATAACCCAACATAATCTGGATGAACAGGAAATGCTTTATGCGTTCGGTCAACCAATACCAGTGTTTGAATCTTCTTGGGATTATAGTCAAGGAAAGGTTTTATTGCATGCATCATTACTTTACCGCTATTGGCCACATCATCAATAATGATAATCACTTTATTATCATAACCAATTTCCCTGTCAATTGTAACTTTTTGCGGCAATCTTTTATCAAGGTAAATAGTAACCAGTTCAGTATATAAGTTGGATATCTCTCTTAAATATTGCTGAATATAAGTAGCTATTACTGTTCCGCTTTCACGGATTCCGGCAAGGATAATTTGCTGTTCACCGGGATTATTCTCTAATATTTCGTAGGCTAAGCGTTGCAGTTTCTTAACAGCCGTTTCGCCGTCCATTATGTATTTCTTTTCGGTCATAACACAATATAAAAAAGAATCGGCTGCGGCTACAGGCTATTTTTCAACAAATTGTTGATTATTGTGGTAATTAGTAATTAATAATTAAAAAATAATAATTCCCCATTCCACATTTGTCATTCAACATTCAACATAACCCCCTTCTCCTTATCTTAGCACCACAATTTCTACTGTATATGCAATTACTTCAGCAGGTCATATTTACCTTAACCCTCGCCGCTGCCATCTTCTTTTTCAGTAAAAAAATAAAAGAGATACGCCGTAATATCCTGCTTGGTAAGGACGAAGACTTCGGCAATAATAAAAACCTCCGCTGGAAAAACTTATTGCTCCTGGCCTTCGGACAAAAAAAGATGTTCAAAAATCCGCTGGTAGCCGTTATGCATTTTATCATCTATGCCGGTTTTATCATCATCAATATTGAAGTGCTGGAAATTTTACTGGATGGTATTCTTGGCAAGCACCGTCTCTTTGCCCAACCACTTGGCAGCTTTTATTTTTTTGTACTCAATTTTTTTGAAATACTCGCCGTTGGTGTAACAGCAGTCTGTATTATTTTCTTAGTACGCAGGAACATCATCAAACTAAAACGTTTTATCAGCAAAGATTTAAACGGCTGGCCCCGCAGTGATGCTAATTACATTTTAATTACTGAGATTATTTTAATGTTTTTATTTCTTACACTCAACGCCAGCGACCGTGCCTTACAATTAAATGGGCACGAACATTACCACGATACCGGCAGCTTTATTTTCTCCGGCTGGCTGGCGCCATCTTTACAAAGCATCAGCGGTGGCACATTGGTTGGTATTGAACGCACCGCCTGGTGGCTGCATATAGCAGGTATCCTTGCCTTCTTAAACTATTTGCCTTACAGTAAACACCTGCATATTATGCTCGCCTTCCCCAATGCGTATTATGCAAGGCTGGAGCCTCATGGCAAAATGAAAAACATGCCCGAAATTCAAAACGAAGTATTGTATGCCATGCAACCGGAGTTAGCTCCTGCTAACGCCGAAGCCCCTGCTAAGTTTGGAGCAAAAGACGTAATGGATTTAAGCTGGAGAAGTTTGTTAGATGCCTACAGTTGCACCGAGTGCGGAAGATGCAGTGCTGCCTGTCCCGCCAATCAAACGGGTAAATTATTAAGTCCCAGGAAAATTATGATGGACACCCGCGACCGTTTGGAAGAAATAGGACGTAACATTAATACCAACGGTTCTTTTAAAGATGATGGCAAAACTTTACTGCATAATTATATAAGTGTGGAAGAGCTCCGTGCCTGCACTACCTGCAATGCCTGTGTGGAAGAATGTCCTGTTTCTATTTCTCCTTTGTCTATCATTCTTGAGTTACGCCGTTCCCTTATTATGGAAGAAAGCAATGCCCCACAGGAATGGAACGCCATGTTCAGCAATGTAGAAAACAATTTTGCTCCCTGGAAATTTGCTCCCGATGACAGGGATAAATGGGTAGCGGAAATGTGAGAAGGAAATGTTGAATGTTGAATTTCGGTTTGGATTTTATTTTTTGCAGTAAACTTTACGAACTATTATTTAGCTTTTGTTGCGTCGCACACTTGTACGTTCTGTAATTCTATTCACCAGGTTTTTATTTAATCCTCCTTGTCCCACAGGGACATATTATAGGTAGAAATTTCAATAATGCGATTTCACGTTCCTGCGGAACGTTTTATGCACTACAAGGCGAAATTATTTTTGAAATTGTCATAGATGTATGAAAAGGAAAAAGCAATGCCCGTTGTTATTCTTAGTTTCTAACTCAAGTTCAACTCCAATCCGGCCATTTTTTCCGTTTTTTCACGTTTTTAGCCTGTCATTCACATCTTCCAATGCGTCATTTACATCTTCGGGTGCGTCATTTACATCTTTGGGTGTGTCATTCACATCTTTGGGTGCGTCATTTACATCTAACAGTTACGGCAAACACATCTCAAACCATGGCAAAGCCATCTCTTGTTGTAACAATGACAGTAACAGCCACCGCTACTAAGCATAGATTGGCACCAACTCTTCCATTAATCAAGGCCCCAAAGCTCCATTCATTACAACTTTTCGTATCTTAAGCAGGAGTAGTTCAACGCTTAATCCGGGAACAATCCAAAAACAGCCGGTCCCGCAGCATTGCGGGAGACAAGCAAAAGAAAGTAATCACACAGTAATATTATATCCCGGAGAGAACTGATCCCAAGCCGACGCTGCGGAAAAAGAATATTATCATAAGTAAACCATTACCGGTAAAATATAATCCGGAATGTTGTTTCCTGTAAGCACTACCTTCATTAAAAATCAACTTATGATAATACTGCAAATTGAACACAAGGTTCCCGATTATGATGGATGGAAAAAAGCTTTTGACAGCGATCCTTTAAACCGAAAACAATCCGGTGTACTTCGTTACAGGATATACCAGCCCGTTAATGACCCCAACTACGTTATCATTGATTTAGAATTTATGAGCTTAACACAGGCAGAAAACACATTAGTTTCATTGCGCAGGCTATGGGATAAAGTGGAAGGCACCGTAATGATGCAACCACAAACCCGTATACTGGAAATGATGGAGAGTACAGAAATTTAAACCGTGCAATAACACTCATCTGGGCAAATCATCTGCCTTGGTTCGTTTCTCCACTAACCGTCCCCGTCTTTGCGAGGAGGAACAACGAAGCAATCTGCTCTTACAAAAAGTAAACAACTGCCATTTAAAAAGCAGATAGCTGCATACCCGGCCATGACGTCCTCAGCTTGCAAAAATCTTCCCCGGTTGTAGCGGGCATTTGAAATAATCTGTCTACCCGGAATGTGCGTTACACAATAATTTACAATCGTTAAGTTTGAGCACTATCATTATCAATGCCAACCATTCTCATTCTTTTAAAAGTTCAGGCTGTATAATTTGCTTGTATAAGTTTCCAGAAGAATTTATTCATACAAATGAAAATCTTTATCATTCTACTATTCCTTTTCCCCGGAATTGTTTTTTCTCAGCAGCAGGAAAGAAAGGTTATAATTTATAATATCGGTTTTGGCGGTCTTACTTCAGGCATTGGGGCATTAATAAATAAAAAGAAAGAAGAAAACTGGAAAAGATCATTTGTAAGAGGGTTTTGGCAGGGAGCCACCGGAGGTTTATTAAACTACTCTGCCAAAAAATCAATTTACCTGGTTGACAGACACAAAAATTTTGCATACGCCATACCAGCCAGGTTGCTAAACGCCGCAGGAAATTCAATGATTCAAAATGCCGCTCTTAATGAACCATTTCTTAAAAACTGGAACCTGGAATATGGAATTTTTCGTTTTGATTTTTCTATACACTCAAAAAATAAATTTAAAGTACGGATTCTTCCGGTAGCAGTTATAGGAAGTGCTATTTCAATGCGGAGCGGGAGATTTGATTTAAACACCACCTTACTCACCGGCATTATGAGTTTTAAATCAAAAGGAATGATTAATACTTTAAATGGGCAACACGATGGTATTAATTATGGACGTGCTTTCATTTATATGGAAAGACCCGAAAAATATCACATCATTTCACATGAAATAATTCATGAATACCAGTATCGTGAATACCTTGTTTTTAATTCTTACATGAAGCCCGTGGCATCAAAAATGAAAGAGTCGGGATTTAAAAAATTATTTACCAAATATATTTATCCCGACATCCCTTATTTTGCTCTGTTTTATATGATAGAAGGAAGTGAACAAGGCCCATTAATATTTAGAAATTATTTTGAATTTGAAGCCGAACGATTTGCAACAAATAAAGATGTTCCTATAAAGTAATAATTCCACTTTAGCTGCAGTAAGTCTTCCGCTTAAAAAGCAGAAACCCAGTGCCTGTTAAATCTATTCCGACTGTATCCGAACACTGTTTGTTGTCACTTTCTCTTGTTCGGTCAAAAGAAAATAAATAAACCGCAGAAACAATTAGCATCATTACTTTCAATGACTCTTATCATTTCTTTCTACATGTATTCAATAATAATTTGCAAAGCTTCCGAAATGTTATTTTTATTACGTCAAAAGTAGTTTTCGGCAGATGTACTAAACGAACTAATTACAAAAACATCCCCGCAAAGTGTTGTTTATAACTAATCTTTTTTATACTAAGACATTCATATGTATCCTCACCAACTTACAAAAGATCTTCCCCAGCTATCCTGATTTTGTAACTCAGGATTCTACTTAAACGATCATTCCCAGCACCGTCCCAACCATTCGCATAGGCCCTGCAGGTGACAATGCGGAGAAAGTGAAAATAATGGCTGGAATTATTTATTGTATATTTGAAAGGAGGCCTTGGTTTACTTTCCAAAAATGCCTTTATGGTAAGATGTTTTTTAATATTATTCCTTTTCATTTTCTTTTTTCAAAGATCAGCAGACGCACAGTTTACACATAAAATCGATAGTTTATTAACTATATACAATACCACTGCCAATGATTCTGATAAAGTGGTGGCTTGCGGAAAACTGGCTGAATATTACTATGTATACCAATTGGGTAAAGAGGGAGACAGTGTTTTGCTTCAGCAATTAAAGATTGCTGAATTATCTCAAAACAAAAATCTTTTTTTAATGGCTTTCTTCGGTAAGGCCATAATGAATATCAGCAGCTGGGGTAAAAAAGAAACTTTTGACAAAACCCTTGAATTTGTACGCAAAGGATTGGAGTATTCAAAATCAATTGCCCGGGAAGATTATGTAACCCTTTCTTACATCCGGATATCAACTCTTTACCGGAAAAGAGTTGATTTGGACAAAGCTTTTTATAATGCAAATAGTGCAGTTATATCTTCACAAAATATTAATAATGACTCAATAAAAATTTTAGCATTAATAGAATTGGGAGATACGTACCTGGACAAAGGAGAGTCGCTCTTAGCTTTCAAAAACTATAGCAATGCATTTGATAATGCTATTAAGGCAGAAAACTTTAATTTACAATCAGAAATCTATCATCGGTTTTCTGCTCTTTACATTTCATTTGAAAATGAGTTCATAGCCAAAGAATATTTATTAAGGAGCCTTGAATTAAACAGAAAGTATAATAACGGGGAGGGGTTAATTAAAGACTATATTGATTTAGCAAGACTAACGGAGGAAAGGACTTATATTGAAAAGGCTATTACCATATCAGATTCTTTAAATCTGGAAAATTATTTTCTTAAGGCCAAAGGTATCATGTTTGGTTATTATACATACAAAATAGCCATCAGTGATAGTTCTTTAAAATTTTTAAACAATAATCCTGATTTAAAACAACTATATATTAATATAGGAATGCCATTTGATTAGATGAATTTATGCTCTGTTTATCATTATGCCAACAAGCCTGATTCAGCGGTTTATTATTTTCAATTAGCTATACCTGGATTTGAAAAAGATTTTAATGAAATAAACTGCCAGTTGCTGTATGAAGAAACTGCAGTATGCTATGCATTACTCAAAAACCCCCAAATGGCCATTTCATATTATGAAAAAGCACTTGCATTAAAAACCAGTATTAACAGCCCCCAACGGGCTGCCAATTATGCGTTTTCGTTAAGCTCCCTGTATGAACAAAAACAGGACTATAAAAAGGCTTTATATTATTCCCAACAGGGCACCATTTTAAAGGATAGCCTGCAAAAACTATTCAATCAGCGGGATATAGCACTTATTGAAGTAAACAACGAGAAAAAAAGACATGAAAAAGAACTGGAATTATTAGCCCATAAAAAACTGGTAAAAAGAAATCTTCAGTATATGGCCATCACCGTTCTCATTACAGTTTTATTTGCCCTGCTCATTATAATTGGTATGTTCCGGACTTCAAGAATTACTATAAGACTGCTTGGCTAT
>JBLMVP010000019.1:0-3763 GCA_050256755.1 Sphingobacteriales bacterium
TCAATATTAAAATTGCGCCACTGGATCATTTTTAATCCTGTTTCTTTTATCAGCTTTCGCAATGCTTCGTATTCTTCTTCGCTATCCGTCATACCGGGGAAAACAAAATAGTTGATGCTTGTCCACCCGCCATAACTGGTCATAACTTTTAAACTCTCAACAATATCTTCGAAAGCGTAATTATTAGGACGGTAATAAGGTTCGTAAATATGTTTGCGGGCTGAGTTGGTACTTACCCGGATTGAATTTAATCCCGCTTCACACAATGCTTTTACAGCTTTGGGCATAGAGCCATTGCTGTTGATATTGATAGAACCTTTAGCCGTATGTTTTCTTATTTCAATAATTGCCTCTCTAATTGTTTCCCACATCAGTAATGGTTCACCTTCACAACCCTGGCCAAAACTTACAATAGGATATGGAGCTGTTTCCAAATGAGGTACTGTAAACTCTACTATTTCTTCAGCGGTTGGTCTAAAGGTTAATCTATCCTGTGTAGAAACAATACTTTCTTCCTGCGGCTGAAAAGAAATGCATCCAATACAGTTGGCATTACAGGCAGGTGAGGTAGGAACAGGGCATTCCCATCTTCCCAATGCGAAATTTCTTGCAGCAGGACAATTATAAGTTTGACAACAATTGTTCATCAAATGTTTTATCAAACGATTTTGCGGGTATGCATTTAATAATTTGTTGGTGCCAATATCAATTAATGCTTTATCATATCCTGCACATTCCTGGCGAATGTCTTTTTCAATACGAACAGCAGAAACATAAAATTTATCATTGTGCCAGCCTGCAGCGGTATAACAAAACAATGGGAGAGTAGGTGCATCGGGAGATGTTTCATATGCTGCCAAATACAAACCTGTATGTGCAGGTGGAATAAAAGCGGCCACCGCCCATCCTTTTTCACACAAACGCATATCACCTGTTGCTGCATCAATGCCAATTCCTTTACGACCGGGTAATTCATATAAAGAACCGCCATCAGGTAATTCAATCCAATCTTCAGCTGGTACAGGAAATGCATCCCATCCGGCACGGCCTGTTGAATAGAGTGTGGTATCCTCAAAAATATTTCCTTTACCGTCGCTGTATAGTAAATAAGGGCTTTGTTTCAACATAATTAATCGTGATTCGTATGTCGTCAGGCGTAAGTCATATTCACGATTCACGATTGACGATTCAGGATGTCTTCAAATAATGTCGGCAAAATTCGTGAATTTGTTCCAGTTCTTCGAAATGTAAATTTTTCTTCAACCAAAAGCGGATATTCTTCTCACCTGAAACATTAATGGTTATACTATCATATTCAGCTTTAATCTCATTAATATGATACCAGGAAAGCAGGTGATTTCCGGGCAAATCCGGTATTTCTACACCTATATGATGAAAGGATAACAATTCCTGCTTCATGCTTTTTCTTTCGCAATAAAAAACATAAGCATAGCCAACTGTAACCACCGGCATGATAATAGCCATTATATAATGTGCCTGAAGTACATACATCCAGGTGAAGCTTAGAAAAATGATGCATTCAATAAAACGGAAGACGAGATTATACCGTGGTGTATCTGTCAAAAAGTTTTTGCCGAGTAATGCCAGCAAAAATATATCGGCGCTAATAATTACCTGGGCCCAAAAATAAATGGCAACTGTATCATGAACCCGGTACTCATTGATGGCGTTAGCAAAAATGATGATGGAAGCAAAAAGATGAAGTAACTGTCCGTTTTTTTTAAGATTTTCAAAAGCGGGATGAACGACGGGGAGGGAAAGTGAGTTCATATAACAGCGGTTTGGTTACTGCTGTGATGCCGGGGCAGGAAGATTCCACAAAGAAGTTTAGTTTCTATTGCTTTTTTTATTTCGAAGTATGTACGAATAAAAAATATATACTACTAACAAAAACCTAATTGCTAATGTTTTTTTTTAATTGTTCCCGGCAAAATTCATTAAACTCATCTTCATCGCAGTCGCTGTCTTCATCAATTGTTTCTCTCTGGAAAAGACGGTTGGATTTAAAATCGAGGGTGAGAATATTGTCTTTTAAAACGATATTATTAAATTCATTCCAGTTATATTTTTTCTTCAGCAAATTATCAAACATGATGAATTGGGTGGAGAATCCAATTTCCAAATTTGACTTTGCTTTGTTTTCAAATGCTGCGAGCAGAATAAGTATTAATCCAACTAAACTTTCAGGTAAAGTAGTCATACTGTTAAAAATAAACAGCAATCCGAGTAAATAGAGAATCAAAGCAGGAGAGAATGATTTAGATTGATTTTTTCTCCTGATAAAAAAGTTAACCAGGAAAAGTGCCATTACAACAGCAATCCACCCAAACTGGAAATAATGATGAATTTTGAATACAATTGATTTATACACTATATAGCTAAAAGCTATAATGCATAAGATGAGATTGATTAAATCAATCGATCTTTTGCTTTTATTTCTCAGGATAACAACGTAATCAAAAGTCATTTTTTAAAATTAAAAACCACCGCTTTTGCGGTGGCTGAAAGATAACAGAATGTTCTAATTATTTGAGGTTACCATCAAATTACACAACTTAAATAATTCCCTTGCCCCCACATTGGCATCCCACTCGCCGGTTCCAACACCTACTTCACTTAAATCAAAACCAATTAATTTACGTCCGCTTTGTATAATTTTCCTGAATAAATAATTTACTTCATCGGTTTCCATACCTCCCTGAACAGGGGTACCGGTACAGGGGCAACATTTCGGATCCAGGCCATCAATATCAAAACTTATATACACTTTGGGAGGAAGCTTTTCAATCATCTCGTCACAAATATGCTTCCATGTTTCTCCATCATAACGACGGTCTTTTATTTCACGATCAAAATAGGTTATCACCCTGAACTCACTATGACATACATAATCCCACTCTTCCTGGCAATAATCACGAACACCCATCTGTACCAATCTTTTTATTTCCGGTATTTCTTTCAAAGCATTGTACATGATGCTGGCATGCGAATAATTAAAGCCTTCATATTTATATCTTAAGTCACAATGGGCATCTATTTGCAAAACGCCAAAATCTCCATGAACTTCTGCCAATGCTTTCAGGTAACCAAGCGGTGTACTATGATCGCCGCCCAGTAAACCAACTAATTTTCCATTATCAAGTATTTCTTTGGTTTGTTCATATACATACTGGTTCAGCATTTCGCTGCCGGCATTCACTTCTTTTAAAGTTTTGCACATAAACTTATTGTCATCTACATTCTGCCCCTCGGAAATATACTTGATATATAGTTCAGCTTCCTTGCGCAGGTAATCACTTTTCATCAGGATTTTGCGGTCTACATCCCGCATAAAAAAACCCTGTTTCCAGCCATCCGGCGCATCTGCATCAAATAAATCAATCTGTAAAGAAGCTTTATGAATATGTTCTCCGGCCCTTGCTGTACCGGCATTGTAACTTACAGTTACTTCCCATGGAATGGGGAGAATAATAACTTTAGCATCTTCTTCTGTAAAAGGCAATCCGAATATTCCATTATTGGGGTTACCTGCACTATTGGGATCAAAACTGGATAACTCTGGCATTTGTTGCTTACATTATAAAAAAGCGATGCAAGTTAGCCCAGTTTATAATAGCACCAAAAAATATTGCGGCAACGGTTGTTAGGGAATATTTAACAATAAATCTTAAAAACTCCCATGCTGCCTGTCAAACAATTTTTATCTGCAACCTGTTTTGAGTTAATTTTGCATCGCATTCCT
>JBLMVP010000020.1:0-15720 GCA_050256755.1 Sphingobacteriales bacterium
GGTTCGCAATTACATTCTCAAACGGGTACTAATTCTTCGTTTAATGTGGAACAATCGGAAACTGACCGAATGACGTTAAGCAAATTAAACAAACAATTTATCAATGATTTTTTAACTAATGATACGGTTGCTCATAATAAAATTGTTTATAAAGATTTTGTTTGCATTAACGGGAATGGCACTATTTCAAACAGAAATGATTATATGCTGCAATGGACACATGGCCATGATGCAGCAGTAATGAAATCATTTGAAATGAAAAATGAATTTATCAGAGTGTACGGCAATATTGCCTTAATAAGAGCAGAAACACCTTATATGGTTTTGGTTAATGGCAAAGAAATTTCAGGAAATACTATTTATACGGATACCTATATAAAAATTGACGGAAGGTGGTGGTGCATTCAGGCCCAGTTAACACCAGTAAAATAAATTTATTGCCCACGAATACAAAGGTAATATGGCTGAACTGATAGCTGCTGCAGAATTAAATTTTGAACTATTAAGTTCTTCTAACTGGAAAGAGTATGAAGAATTAATGGGGGAGAAGGGTGGTTGTGGTAATTGCTGGTGTATGTTATTTCGTTTACCTTATAAAGAGTTTCAAAATAATAAACCGGGCGGGAATAAAAAGCTGATGAAACAACTGGTAAAAAAAAATCAACAGGTTGGTTTAATTGCTTCCGTTGATAAAGAACCTGTTGGTTGGATTGCATTAGCTCCCAGGGAAGATTATATAAAGATTGAAAACTCAAGAGCTTTTAAACGGATTGATGAAAAACGGGTATGGAGCATTACCTGTTTCTTTATTAAAAAAGAATTCAGGAAGATGGGTTTGTCGAAACAGTTGATTAAGGGAGCCATTAATTTTGCAAAGAAGAAAAAAATAAAAGTTCTGGAAGCCTACCCGGCCATCCCTTATGCAGAGAAGGTTCCGCCACCTTTTTTATGGGTGGGAATATTGTCTGCTTTTACTGATTGCGGATTTAAAGTAGTACAGCAAAATGGTAAGAGCCGGGCAATGGTGCGATTGGAATTATAAAATTGAAATTATGATAGCAAGAATCTGGCACGGATACACAGAAAAGCATAATGCTAATGCTTATGAAAATTTGTTACGTACGGAAGTGTTTCACTGGATTGAATCAAAACAAATTAAAGGTTACCGGGGAATACAACTATTGAGGAATGAACAACCTGATGAAACAGCATTTATTACCATTATGTGGTTCGATGAATTGCAAAGCATTATTGATTTTGCCGGTACTGATTATGAAAAAGCAGTAGTATTGCCGGAAGCAGAGGCATTATTAAAAAGATATGATGAAAGGTGTCAGCATTATGAAGTAGCGATTGACGGATACACATAGTTTTACTTTATGAGTTAGAAGCTTACCTTTTTCCTAATTCAATTACTTCACAGTCTTTCATATTCCTGCCATCAATAACAAAACGGATAATGGTCCTTAGTTTATGCCAGCCCTGTTTACCTGCCGCACCCGGGTTCATATGCAGGCAGTTTATTTTATCATCATACATCACTTTTAATATATGACTATGTCCGCTGATAAATAACTGTGGTTGATGTATAGCTAATTCTTTCCTGGTTTCAGGATTGTATTTGGGAGGTGAACCTCCAATATGCCTCATCATCACTTTTACTCCTTCACAAATAAAAACTAATTGTTCGGGATAAACAGTTCTGATATCTTGTCCGTCAATATTTCCATACACACCTTTTATTGTAAGGCCACTGGCAGAGTTCAGGCGGTTAGCAATTTCAATAGTTCCAAAATCACCTGCATGCCATATCTCATCACAGTTTTCAAAATGTTTGAAAACTGCTTCGTCAAGAAAATTATGTGTGTCTGATATTAACCCTATTCTTGTCATAACTCATCTATCAATCCATCATCTTTTAATTGTTGCAATATCATCACGGCACCCGGAGCAGTATTTTCCTGTTGTAAATATTCATTTAAAGTGAAGTAACGAAGTTCTCCAATTTCTGCCGCAGCCTTTGGTTCTATTTTTTGGAAAACAAGAAAACAATCCTGCTCCATGATTACTCCATTGTTTTCACCAAAAGCAGGTGCCGTAATATGGGTGTAGTATTCCAGTTCATCTTCTGTTAAGTTTACATTCAGTTCTTCCCCAATCTCCCGACACAAAGCAAGCGTGGGAGTTTCACCCTCATCAATCTTTCCGCCAGGCAAATAAAAGCATTGTTTGTTGTTGCTGTAGGCCAGTAATAATTTCCTGTTTTGTATCACTAATAATCCGGCAGTAGCTAATTTCATTACAATAAAAGTTCAGAGGTGTAAATTAGTATTTCCTAACTTTACTCTAACGAAAATGCTATGCCTTTCTTCAGAAATTTTACATACTGGATTGATAAACGAAAGTGGAAATATGTATTTCTGCTTGCTACACTGGAATTGTCACGGGGATAATTGCTCAATAGAATTGTTGTATTACAAGTGAGTGACACAACAATAGCCCAATAGTAAAAAGGAAGTTGGTTACATAAAGACCATCTTTAAATTTTTAAATCTTCAAATTTTCAAATCAACATGGCTCATTATTATAAACTCGGGAATATTCCTCATAAACGGCATACCCAGTTCCGCAAACCCGACGGGACTTTGTACTCGGAACAATTATTCTCTACTGAAGGATTTAGTGATGATTATTCTTTATTGTATCATTGTTATCCCCCAACACAAATTATTAAAACGGAGCCGCAGAAGGACGTATCACCAACTATTGCGGAGGAAAAAATGCTGAAGCATCGTTGCTTTGAAGGGTTTCACATAAAGCCTGCAAAGGATTATCTGCAAAGCCGTATCCCTGTTTTGGTTAATAATGATTGTCATATTGTATTGGCTGCACCTCAGCAGAGTATGACGGATTATTATTACAAAAATGCCGATGCTGATGAAATGATTTTTGTGCATGAAGGCTCCGGTAAAGTGAAAACACAATATGGTGAATTGCCTTTCAGTTACGGCGATTATATTGTTTTGCCAAGAGGAACGATTTATCAAATAGAATTCACTGATGATAAAAACCGTTTATTTATAGTAGAATCATTTTCACCATTACGTTATCCCAAACGTTACATGAGTAAGTTTGGTCAGTTAATGGAACATTCTCCTTATTGCGAAAGGGATATTCGTCCGCCTCAGGATTTAAAAACATTTGATGAGAAAGGCGACTTTTTAATTAAAGCCAAAAAGAAAGGGGTGTTGTACAGACTGCATTACGGAACCCATCCATTTGATGTGGTAGGCTGGGATGGATGTTGTTATCCTTATATTTTCTCCATTCATGATTTTGAACCAATAACCGGACGTGTGCATCAGCCGCCACCTGTGCATCAAACTTTTGAAACCAATGCTTTTGTGGTTTGTTCTTTTGTTCCGCGTTTATATGATTATCATCCCAATGCTATTCCTGCCCCTTATAATCACAGTAATATAGACAGCGATGAAGTTATTTATTATGTAGATGGCGATTTTATGAGTCGCAAAAATGTAACCAGGGGAATGATAACATTACATCCAGCGGGAATCCCGCACGGGCCACATCCCGGTGCTGTTGAAAAAAGTATTGGTGCAAAAGAAACTAAAGAATTGGCGGTGATGGTGGATACTTTCCGCCCGTTGATGCTTACAAAGGAAGCTTTAGAAATAGAGAATGGGAATTATGTTATGAGCTGGGCGGAGTAGTAATAAGTGTCTAAAAGAATAAAAGGCAATGAGTTTATGCTCTTTGCCTTTTTTATTTATGTCAGTTCATCGTGAAATATCCCGTTTTACCTTTTATAAAATGCAATTCAGCCAAAAATAATTTTGGAGTGAAGTTTTTTTTTCTACATTTGTTAACTATTTGGTTAAACTATATGGTCAAAAAGAAGAAAGATACTACAACCGAGGAAAAGATACACAAAGCGGCCCGGAAAGTTTTTATGACAAAAGGAATGGCCGGTGCCCGTATGCAGGATATCGCAGATGAAGCCGGTATTAATAAAGCCATGCTTCATTATTACTTCAGGGATAAGGATAAATTGTTTGAAGTGATTTTCCTTGAGGAAGCGCAGAAGTTCTTTCCCAAGATAAACAGCATATTCAATTCAGATGCGCCTTTGTTTGAGAAGTTAGAACATTTTGTAGTAGAGTATATTGATGAAATGCAGGAAAACCCTTACCTGCCTTGGTTTGTAATGAATGAACTGAATCGTGACCCTGACCAATTTATGTATAAAATATGGGGTAAGGATAACCTGCCTAATCCATCCAAATTCCTTGCCCAGATGGAAAAAGAGGTGAAGAAAGGAACCATCAAAAGAATCAGCCCTATGCATTTACTTATGAATTTACTGGGGATGACGATATTCCCTTTTGTTGCCAAGCCGATGATAGTACGCAATATGCGGCTGGATGAACTGCAATTCCGTGCAGCTATGGAAGAAAGAAAAAAAGAGATACCGAAGTTTATTATCGATTCAATAAAAAAATAATATTATTATTCAAATATTAACCACCTGGTTAAACCTTTTATTATGAGAAAGTGGCTTTTTATTTTCCTGTTATCAGGAACCAAACTTTTTGGTCAGTCATTAACATTGGATAAAGTGAATGAACTCGCCCGTCAAAACTACCCGCTTATTAAACAGCAGGGTCTGGTGAATAAAACAAGGGACATCAGTGTTGAAAATCTTCAGAAAAGTTTTTTGCCGCAATTTTCACTTAGCGGCCAGGCAACTTACCAGTCTGAAGTAACAAAGATTGACGTTCCATTACCCGGGATAAATTTTGACCACCCAAGTAAAGATCAATATAAAATTTTAGCTGATGTTAACCAGCTGGTATATGATGGCGGTGTTATAAAACAGCAAAAAGAAATTCAGCAATTGAATGCAGGAGTGGAACAGCAGAGAATAGAAGTTGAATTGTATAAGCTAACAGACCGTATTAACCAACTCTACTTAAGTGTACTTTATATTGATGAGCAACTGGTTCAAACAGGTCTAATTAAGAAGGATATTGAGACTGGAATGAAGAGAGTGGAAGCGCAGGTGAATAATGGAGTGGCTTTTAAATCAAACTTGAATGTATTAAAAGCAGAATGGCTCAAAGCAGACCAGAGAGCAATTGAACTTTCTGCAACCCGTAAAGGAATAATCGAAACAATTGGTTTATTTATCAATCAAACAATAGAAGAAAATACTGTTTTTGAAAGGCCAATTTTGACAGAAACAAAAATTTCATTTGATATCAGAAGACCGGAACTGCAATTGTATTCTTCGCAGCAAAAATTATTCAGCGGGCAAAATAAATTGATTGACGCTAAGAATTTACCAAAAGCCAGTCTGTTTTTCCAGGGAGGGTATGGAAGACCGGGATTGAATTTTTTGAAAAATGATTTTGACTTGTTTTATACTACAGGTATTCGTTTTAACTGGTCTTTTGGTGGATTATATACTTCTAAAAAAGAAAGAGAGCAGGTACAGGTGAATAATAAGATTGTGGATATTCAGAAAGATTTGTTTTTACTCAATACCAATACTCAATTAAAACAACAGCAATCAGAAATTGATAAAATTCAACAACTCATTGCAAAAGATGATGAGATTATTGAGTTGCGTACATCCGTTAAAGATGCAGCGAAAGCTCAACTGGAAAATGGCGTCATCACCGCCAATGATTATTTGCGGGAAGTAAATGCAGAAGACCAGTCGAGACAAACAAAAATTACTCATCAGCTGCAGTTGCTGCAGGCAAAAATTAATTATCTAACTATATCAGGCAATAAATAGTAAATCATTATGAAGAAGAATCATTTCATTATCAGTATGGCAGTTTTATTTTCATTAACTGCCTGCAACCGCAACGGAAATAAATTTGATGCATCGGGAACTTTTGAGGCAGATGAAGTAATTGTATCGTCTGAAATCCCAGGTAAGTTGCTTTCTTTTACTGTAAAAGAAGGAGCTAACTTAACAAAAGACAGTGTGGTTGGATTGATAGATGCTACCAATCTTTCCCTGCAAAAAGAGCAGGTAGAAGCAAGCATCGGTGCATTAAATCAAAAAACTACAGATGTTACACCACAGGTTCAATTGCTCAATAATCAACTTCAGGTTCAACAATCACAATTAGATAATCTGAAACATGAAAAAACAAGGATTGAAAATTTATTGAAATCAGATGCCGCTACCGGAAAACAGCTGGATGATATTAATTTCCAGATTGAAGCATTACAAAAGCAGATGACAGTTACAAGACAGCAGGTGGCAGTACAGGTGAATAGTGTAGCTACACAAAACAGGAGCATATTAAGTGAAGCGGCGCCATTGCAAAAAAGAGCGGCACAACTGCAGGACCAGTTACAACGTTCCAATATTATAAATCCCATTACAGGTACAGTGATAACAAAATACGCTGAGCCGGGTGAAATAACTGCATCAGGAAAAGCATTGTATAAAATTGCTGATTTATCCACTTTAAACCTTCGAGCTTATATAACCGGGGACTTGTTATCACAGGTAAAATTGAATCAGCAGGTAAAAGTGATGATTGATGATGGCGCAGATAAATACAAAGAATATCCCGGTATAATAACCTGGATTTCAGATAAAGCAGAATTTACTCCCAAAACTATTCAGACAAAAGAGGAAAGGGCCAATTTAGTTTATGCTGTAAAAATTAATGTTAAGAATGACGGCTTTTTGAAAATTGGGATGTTTGGTGAAGTGTTGTTAAAGTAAGTTGATAAGTTAATAAGTTGAAAAGTTGACAAGCATGAATGCTGTAGTAGTAGAAAATATAGTTAAGACTTACGGTAAGAAAAAAGAAGTAACGGCACTCAGTGATATTTCATTTGATGTGAAGCGGGGTGAGTTATTTGGTGTTATAGGCCCTGACGGAGCTGGTAAAACTTCTTTGTTCAGAATTTTAACTACGTTGTTATTAGCCGATAAAGGAACGGCAACGGTAGATGATTTTGATGTGGTGAAGGATTATAAAGAGATAAGAAACCGGGTAGGATATATGCCGGGCAGGTTTTCTTTATACCAGGATTTAAGTGTGGAAGAAAACCTTGAATTCTTTGCTACCATCTTTAATACCTCTATTGAAGAGAACTATAGTTTGATAAAAAATATTTACCAGCAAATAGAGCCCTTTAAAAAAAGAAAAGCAGGTAAACTTTCGGGGGGTATGAAACAAAAACTGGCATTGAGTTGTGCGTTAATTCATCGACCCTCTGTTTTGTTTTTGGACGAACCTACTACAGGTGTGGATGCTGTTTCCCGAAAAGAATTTTGGGAAATGCTGAAGCATTTGAAAGAACAGGGGATTACTATTTTAGTTTCTACTCCTTATATGGATGAAGCAGGTTTGTGTGATAAAGTGGCATTGATTCAAACAGGAAAAATTCTTTCTATCAATACACCGCAGGGAATTGTAAATGATTTCAAAAAACCATTGTGGGCTGTTAAATCTTCTAGTATGCTGCGTTTGCTGAATGAATTAAAAGAAGCAAAAGAAGTGGAAGATGTATACCCCTTTGGTGAATACCATCATGTAATTCTAAAGCAGGATTCGGGGAAAGAACAATTGGTGCAATGGATTAAAAACTACCAACATGATGATGCGGTAGTGCAAACTGTGGAACCGGATATTGAAGATTGTTTTATCTCTTTAATGAAAAATTGATTATGACAAATGATAAAGTGATAACTGCGAACAAACTAACCAAACGTTTTGGCGATTTTGTTGCTGTGGATGGAATAAGCTTTGATGTGCATAAGGGAGAAATATTTGGATTCCTTGGGGCCAATGGTGCAGGGAAAACAACTGCCATGCGTATGCTTTGCGGTTTGTCATTACCCACTTCAGGCGAAGCAACAGTGGCGGGCTTTGATGTATTTAAGGAGAATGAAAAAATAAAAAAGAATATTGGCTATATGAGCCAGAAGTTTTCTTTATACGATGATTTAACCGTAAAGGAAAATATGCGTTTTTATGGCGGCATATATGGAATGAGTGATAAATTTATTAAAGAAAAAACAGGTTTTATTTTAAAGCATCTTCAATTAGAAAGCGAAGGAGATAAATTAGTTAAATCATTACCATTGGGTTGGAAACAAAAGCTGGCTTTTTCGGTTGCTATATTTCATGAACCCGGAATTGTTTTTTTAGATGAACCAACCGGTGGCGTAGACCCGGTAACGAGAAGAGAATTCTGGAATATGATTTACCAGGCATCTGACAGAGGTATTACTGTTTTTGTGACAACACACTATATGGATGAAGCAGAATATTGTAACCGGGTAAGTATAATGGTGGATGGAAGAATTGATGCATTGGATACACCATTTGAATTAAAGAAAACTTTTGAAGCTAAATCAATGGATGGAGTGTTTTTAAAATTGGCAAGAAAGGCAAAAAGGACCGGGGATTAGTTTGCAGGTTAATAAGTTGACAAGGATTAGCCCCTGTCAACATCTCAACTAAAAAAATATGAAACAATTTTTTTCATTCGTAAAAAAAGAATTCTATCACATCTGGCGGGATAAACGCACTATGTTTATTTTACTCGGTATGCCCATAGTGCAAATTATAATTTTTGGTTTTGCTTTAACTAACGAGGTAAAGAATTCAGAAATTGCTGTACTGGATAATTCGAAAGATGCATCGTCAACTTCTTTAATTGCTGAAATAGATGCCAGTCGTTATTTTGAAATAGAAAGAAATCTTTATTCATACAAAGAAATTGAAACTGCTTTTCGGCAGGGGAAAATTAAATTAGCAATTGTAATACCTCAACATTTTGCAGAAGATATTCAGCATTTGAATAAAACACAAGTGCAATTAATTGCGGATGCTTCTGACCCTAATGTAGCGAATACGCTAACGAATTATGCTACGGCTGTTATCATGGATTACCAGAATCGTATCACCAACGATAAAAAATTGCCTTATACTATCAATACTGAATTACGAAACTTATATAACCCACAATTAAAAGGTGCTTACAATTTTGTTCCGGGTGTAATGGCAATGGTGTTATTATTAGTATGTACAATGATGACGGCTATCACTATCGTGAAGGAAAAAGAAATGGGTACTATGGAAGTAATACTGGTTTCGCCAATGAAACCGCAGTTGGTGGTAATAGCAAAAGCAGTTCCTTATTTTGTTTTATCTGCTGTGAATATTGCAAGCATTTTATTATTAAGCGTGTTTGTACTGGAAGTCCCGATTAATGGAAGCTTATTATTATTAGTGTTTGAAAGTTTATTGTTTACTCTGGTTTCACTTTCATTAGGTTTATTAATTTCGTCAGGAGTCGAATCACAGCAAACAGCGATGTTTATTTCTCTTATAGCGTTATTCCTTCCAACAGTTATGCTGAGCGGTTTTATGTTTCCGATCGAAAACATGCCATTGCCTTTAAGAGTGATTTCAAATATAGTTCCGGCAAAATGGTATTACAGTATTGTAAAATCGGTAATGATAAAAGGTATTGGCTTGCATGCAATCTGGAAAGAAACATTAATACTTTCTGGTATGATGCTGTTCTTTTTAACGCTGGCTATTAAAAAATTTAAAATCAGGCTGGCATGAGGACGTTAAGATTTTTATTGCAAAAAGAATTCAGGCAAATATTCCGAGACCCGGCAATTTTGAGAATCATATTCATTTTGCCGGTTATACAGCTGTTGGTATTACCCTGGGCAGCAGATTATGAAATGAAAAATATTAAACTCAGTGTGATTGACCACGATCATTCTTCTTATTCGCAAAAACTTATTTCAAAAATTACCTCCTCCGGTTACTTTATTTTGAACGATAATTCAGCTTCTTTCAAAGAATCGTTGCAGGAAGTTGAACATGACCGTTCCGACCTGGTACTGGAAATTCCTGTTTCTTTTGAAAAAAACTTAGTCAGGGAAGATGAAGCCAAATTGTTTATGGCGATGAATGCAATTAATGGAGTGAAAGCAAATTTGGGAGGTGCATACCTCCGTACAATCATCCAGAATTATAATAAAGAAGTGAGACTGGAATGGATACAATTTCCCCGTTTCAATCCTGAGCCAACTATTGAAGTTACTTCATCTAACTGGTATAACCCATTGATGAATTACAAATATTTTATGGTGCCGGGAATATTAGTATTACTGTTGACGTTAGTTGGCTCTAACCTGGCGGCCGCCAATATTGTAAAAGAAAAGGAAATTGGTACAATAGAACAAATCAATGTAACTCCGGTTAAGAAATATCATTTTATTCTTGGCAAATTAATTCCATTCTGGATTTTAGGATTGGTAGTATTAACTGTTGGGTTAACTATTGCACGGTTTGCATATGGTATTATTCCGGAAGGAAGTTTCCTGACTATATATGTTTTTGCAGCTGTTTATTTATTAGCGGTGTTGGGATTAGGTTTATTAATCTCAACTTATGCAGCCAATCAGCAACAAGCCATGCTACTTTCGTTTTTTGTATTGATGATTTTTATTTTGCTGGGTGGGTTGTACACTTCTATAGACAGTATGCCGGAATGGGCTCAAACGCTGACCAAGTTCAATCCTGTTTCTTATTTTATTAATGTCATGCGGATGGTGGTTTTAAAAGGTAGTAACCTGGCTGATATCAAAAACCAGCTATTTATTATGATAGGCTTTGCCGTAACCTTAAATGGCTGGGCTATTTTAAGTTATCATAAAAGATCCTGATAAATTTCATTTTTCCGTTAGCCAAACTTTTGTAAATTGGTGAATCAAAACCGATTCTTGCTATGATTAAAATCTCAGACCTTCAACAAGGCGATATCGTAAAAGCCACTTTTGAAGAAACTACAAATATTGGGGAAGTAATTAGGATTGACCGTGCAGAGAAAAAAGCCATTATTGCCCATGGAGACCAGGAGTTCTGGTACGATGAAAAGGATTTAGCCCCGGTACCTCTTGATGAACAACAATTAATGAACCTGAAATTTGAAAAACAGGAAAGCGAGGACGGGTCAATAAAATATTCTAAAGGCGCTTTTCGTATACATCTACCCAAAAAAGGTGATTTCAGTCATATGGAGGTTTGGTACCGCCAGGAAAGGAGCATTATTGATGAGCCCATTTTCGTCCATCAATTGCAGAACCATTACCTGCGGATGACCAAAGTTCACCTCACGGAAGAAGCATTTTAACCCGCTGACTACCATTATTAATAGATATTTTTGGTGCTTTTCCACCAAATAAGGAATTTTTTCCCCATTTTTTTTATTTCTAACCTATATAATCCTATCTTTGCGCACCCAAAAAGAATATGGCTAAACAAGCACTCATTAAACAGGACGGAACCATCGTAGAAGCCTTATCAAACGCGATGTTTAAGGTAAAGCTTGAAAATGGTCACGAAATACTGGCTACCATCTCGGGGAAAATGAGAATGAATTACATCCGGATTTTACCGGGTGATAAGGTGGGAGTAGAGATGAGTCCATATGATTTAACAAGAGGAAGAATTATTTTCAGATACAAATAATAACAGATCATGAAAGTTCGTGCATCCATTAAGAAAAGAAGTGCTGATTGCAAGATTGTTCGTCGCAAAGGCAAGCTGTTTGTAATCAACAAAAAGAATCCCCGCTTTAAACAAAGACAGGGATAATTAAAAATTGCCTTTGGGCAGTTTGATAACAACAAACAATAAACACAAACAATAAACAAAAACTATGGCTCGTATTGCCGGTGTTGATTTACCAAAAAACAAAAGAGGGGAGATAGGATTAACCTATATCTACGGTATTGGTGTTGCTACTGCCCGCCACATTCTTGATAAAGCAGGTATTGATTACAATAAAAAAGTACATGAGTGGAATGATGATGAGTTAACAGCCATCCGTAACTGCATTACTAATGAATTTAAGGTGGAAGGTCAGCTTCGTTCCGAAGTACAGATGAGCATCAAGCGACTGCTTGATATCGCCTGTTACCGTGGTCTCCGTCACCGTAAAGGATTACCAGTTCGTGGTCAGCGTACTAAAACAAACAGCCGCACACGTAAGGGTAAGCGTAAGACAGTTGCCGGTAAGAAAAAAGTAGCTAAAAAATAATTTTAAAAGCTGTTGGCCTTAAGCTATCAGCTTTTAGTTTTATAAAATGCACCAATAATTACTGAACTAATTACGGATGCCCGGTGCAGGACGAGGATTGGTTCGGGTTTCTCCAGCTGAAAACGGGAGGGATAATTTGAAAACAAAGACAGATTACCTATTTAAATTAAAATGGCAAAAGCACAACAACAACAGACCAGCGCAAAAGCGGCTTCTAAAAAAAGAGTAGTAAAGGTAGATGCACATGGTGATGCACACGTTACTGCCAGTTTCAACAACTTAATCATCAGTATTACCAATAAGCAGGGCCAGGTTATTTCCTGGAGCAGTGCTGGTAAAATGGGTTTTAAGGGTTCTAAAAAGAATACTCCTTATGCTGCCCAAATGGCTTCAGCAGATGCTTCAAAAGTAGCATTTGATGCAGGTGTGAAGAGAGTAGATGTATATGTAAAAGGACCCGGTGCAGGTAGAGAAGGTGCTATTCGTGCAATCTCTCAATCAGGTATCGAGGTGAGTATGATTAAAGACGTTACTCCGTTACCACATAACGGTTGCCGTCCTCCAAAGAAGAGAAGAGTTTAATGATTTTGGAATTTTGGATTTCGAAATTCCAAAATTTGACATAACATATTGATAAGCCTTGTAGCTTTCATTTAAACAAAGGGTGCTCCATTAATTTTTTACGATTTTTTACGGATGGACGCACCGGTTTCAAAAAAAATCGAAATGAAAAAGAACTATGGCACGTTACACTGGTCCAAAGACCAAGATTTCCCGCATTTTTGGGGAACCCATTTTAGGCAATGGCAAATGGTTAACTAAAAACAGTTTACCTCCCGGCCAGCATGGAGCTACTCGCAAACGCAAAACTTTAGGCGAATACGCTTTACAGTTGCGTGAAAAGCAAAAGGCTAAATACACTTACGGTGTATTGGAGAAACAATTCCGCAAAACATTTGAAGAAGCATCCCGTGTAAGCGGTGTTACCGGTGAAAACCTCATTAAATTACTTGAGGCTCGCCTGGATAACACAGTATTCCGTTTAGGTATTGCTCCTTCACGTCCTGCTGCACGCCAGTTGGTTAGTCACAAACACATTACTGTAAATGGTGAAGTAGTAAATGTGCCTTCTTACCAGCTGAAAGCTGGTGATGTTATCGGCATCAGGGAAAAAGATAAGAGCAATACTGCTGTTACCGGCAATTTCAAAGGAAAGAATCCCAAGTTCAGCTGGTTAGACTGGAGTGAAGGTGAGATGAAGGGTACATTCATTGCTTATCCTGAAAGAGAAAGTGTTCCTGAAAATATTAAGGAGCAGCTGATAGTGGAATTGTACTCTAAGTAATCGTGAATGGTGAATAGTGAATGATGAATAGAATTACAGAAAGTACAAGAGTGCGACGCAATGGTAGATGTACAAAGTGACAGAGCCTGTAAACAAAAAACAAAAAACTACAAACAATTAATATGGGCATTTTAAATTTTGTTAAGCCAGATAAAATTGTTCTTCAGAAAGCAACGGACTTTGAAGCTCAATTTGAATTTCGTCCGTTGGAACCAGGATATGCTGTAACCATTGGTAATGCTTTAAGACGGGTATTACTGAACTCATTAGAGGGTTACGCTATTGTTGGTGTAAAGATTGAAGGGGCTGACCATGAGTTTGCCACTTTAAAAGGGGTTACTGAAGATGTGGTGGAAATTATTCTGAACCTGAAACAAGTTCGCTTTAAAAAGAAAGTGGAGCATGAAGTAAGTCAGGAAAAATTAATGCTGAGCCTTAAAAACCGTACTGAATTTACTGCGGCTACTATTGGCGAAGCAGCACAGAGTTTTGAAGTAATGAATCCTGAATTACTGATTTGTACAATGGATGCTTCTGCTAAATTGGAAATTGAAATTACTATTGGCCGTGGCCGTGGTTATGTTCCTGCAGAAGATAACAAAGTAAAAGATGCCCCGTTTGGTTATATCCCAACTGATTCTATTCATACTCCAATCAAGAATGTAAAATATTCTATTGAGAATACCCGTGTGGAACAGCGTACAGATTATGAAAAATTAATCATGGAAGTTGTAACCGATGGTACAATTCACCCCGAAGAAGCTGTGAAGCAGGCATCACGTATTTTGATTCAGCACCTGATGATTATTACCGACGAAAATATTACGTTTGATAATAAAGAAGATAAGAAAGAAGATGTAGTGGATGAGCAAATGCTTCAATTACGTAAAGTGCTGAAAACTCCATTGGAAGATTTAGACCTTTCTGTACGTGCATTCAATTGCTTAAAAGCTGCTAAGATTAACAGCTTAAGTGAGCTGGTTCAATACGAACAGGAAGACCTGATGAAGTTCAGAAACTTTGGTCAGAAATCTTTGGCTGAGATTGAACAGGTATTAGGTGAAAGGGGTCTTGGATTTGGAATGGATCTTAGCAAACTGGGTGTAGATAAAGACGATTATTAACCCTATCCCCTAAAAAGGAAGCATTTTAATAACATAAGTACTTCGTAATTCCTGACACGGTACGAAGGAAATAAATTTTAACGTCATGCGTCACGGAGACAAAATTAAAAATCTAAGCAGAACGGCTTCTCACAGGAAAGCGTTGCTGACGAATCTTGCTTGTCAGTTAATCACTCACAAGCGCATTGTAACCACTGTAGCTAAAGCAAAAGCTTTACGTGTGTGGATTGAACCCCTTCTAACTAAATCAAAGGAAAACAGTACCCACCAGCGTCGTGTGGTGTTTAGTTACCTGCAGGATAAAGATGCAGTAACTGAACTCTTCAGCACAGTAGCTGAAAAAATTGCATCACGTCCCGGTGGTTATACCCGTGTTATTAAGCTTCATGCCCGTGCAGGTGATAATGCTGATTTAGCGATGATTGAGCTGGTTGATTTCAATGAAATTTATGGTAAGGGTAAAGGCGAAGCAAAAGTTCCTGCCAAGAAAACCCGTCGTGCAGGTGGTGCTAAGAAGAAAGCAGAGACTAAGGCTGACGCTCCCGCAACAGAAGAAAAAACAGCTGAATAAGAATGACAAAATGTTTGTAATACTAAGACCCCGTTTTTTTAACGGGGTCTTTTTTATACCTAACCTGTGGAGAATTGATTGAAGTTTAGATTAATTATTTCATTTTCTTTGCAAAACCTTTTTAAAGAATGTCCGCAAGCAACACACAACAAGCAGCCATCCTTGTACTGGAAGATGGCAATGTATTTTTCGGTAAAGCTTTTGGAAAAATTGGCACCGCCTCTGGTGAAATTTGCTTCAATACAGGCATGACCGGTTACCAGGAAGTTTTTACCGATCCAAGTTATTATGGCCAGATAATTATCATGAATAATGTTCACACGGGTAATTACGGCACATTTGCCAAAGATGTGGAAAGTAAAAGTGTTAAGATTCGTGGATTGATTGGCCGTAACCTGGAAGAAAAGTACTCCCGATATTTTGCTGATAAATCACTGCAGCAATATTTAGAAGAACAAAATATTGTAGCAATTGAAGATGTGGATACAAGAGCATTGGTAGCACATGTACGTACAAAAGGTGCTATGAACTGTATTATTTCTTCTGACATTTCG